>JAOZVT010000857.1 GCA_025869455.1 Prosthecobacter sp. | reverse complement strand
CATCCAGAGCACCAAGCCTTCGTCGGGCAGCTCAAGCCTCTTTTGGATAAAGTCTGCGTCGTGGACTACCTCGCCAAATAACCGTCCATCTTCAGGCTTCACCGCTGTGAAATACCACTTTGCCTCCGACAACACCTCTGGGATCTGCCCAGAGGCTTGGCAAGCCATGGAGGAAGCCAACCTCGGTTACCAACCCAGCTATGGGGCAGATTCCATCACGGCTGATGCCTGCGAAAGCTTCCGTCAGTTCTTCGAAACGGACTGTGAAGTCTTCTTTGTCTTTAATGGCACCTCCGCCAATTCCCTCTCCCTAGCCTCCCTCTGCCAAAGCTATCACAGCGTCATATGCAGTGACGTCTCTCATGTGGAGACGGACGAATGCGGTGCCCCAGAGTTCTTCTCCAACGGCTCCAAACTCCTCCTGGCTAAAACCTCCTTGGGAAAACTGGACCCGATCGATGTCGAGCGCCTCATCACGCACCGCACAGATCTCCACTACCCGCGCCCCCGTGCCCTGAGCCTGAGCCAAAGCACCGAACTGGGAACCACCTACCAGCCCGGCGAAATCACCGCCCTTTGCCAGATCGCCAAAAAACATGGCCTGCATGTCCACATGGATGGCGCACGTTTTTTTAATGCCCTAGCAGCACTCGGCACCACTCCCGCTGAACTCACCTGGAAGGCTGGCGTGGATGTCCTCTGCTGTGGCGGCACCAAACTCGGTATGGCCGTCACTGAAGCCGTGGTTTTCTTCAATCACGACCTCGCTCGTGACTTCGAATATCGCTGCAAACAAGCCGGTCAGCTCTGCTCCAAGATGCGCTTCATTTCTGCCCAGTGGCTGCGCATCCTCAAAGACGAAACCTGGAAAAAACACGCCGCCAGCGCCAATCAGCTCGCACGTCAATTAGCGGAAGGACTTACTCAATTACCCGGTGTTGAAATCCTCTATCCTGTGGATGCCAATGCCGTCTTTGCACAGCTCCCAGAGACCATGAAATCAGGCTTAAAAGAACGTGGTTGGGTGTTTTATAACTTCATTGGCGGAGGCTCGCGTCTCATGTGCTCTTGGGCCACAACCGCAGCCGATGTCGAGGCGTTCCTGGCGGATGCCCGTGAAAGCCATTAGCCACCATCATTCGTAATCATTTGATTATCAGTGGATAGTCGAAATATACAGACCTGTCTATATATTCATGAAGCAGCGCATTTCATTGCCTCAAATCAATCTACCGGGACCGCTTTGATCAGGGAATAAAGGCAAGCAGAACTCGCTCTGAACGTGACAAGAAAGCCACGGTTTTCCCGCTTGCTTTACAGTAGCCCATCGCAATCCTATCGGCCCCCAACACCTAATGATCCTTGATCTCCGTGACTATTTGAGCACTCCACTTCAGCGTGGTGCCTATCACGTGCTCGGTCCCCTGCTTGATCGAGGCCTCGGATTACGTGGCTTAGACGAGATCTACCAGGGCGCATGCGAGCTCCAAAAGCAGCACCCTGAAGGAGAAACCTGCTACACTTGGTTTGAGTCCGTCCTCAAGACCATGGAGACTTCTAGCGAGGTGCATACCGCGCCCGACTTTGAATTTCCTAAGACCGGCCCACTCATCATCATCGCCAATCATCCCTATGGGATCATTGACCCCTGCCTGCTGGCCCATTACGCGGCCCAGCAACGGCCTGATGTGAAAGTGATGACCAACTCCATGTTGGCCGCTTTCCCTGCCTTGCGCCCTCACATCATCCCCGTCAATCCCTTTGGGGGAGAAGCCGCCGCGCGCAGCAATGTCTCCGCCATGAAGGAGGCCCTCAAACACCTCAAAGGCGGCGGCACCATCATCATCTTTCCAGCGGGAGAAGTCTCCGGCTATAAACCCGGCTCAGGCATTAAAGAACCGACCTGGAGCACCCATGTCGGATCATTGGTTAGGCGCACACAGGCTACCGTATTGCCAGTTTTCTTTCCTGGTGGCAACAGCCCCCTTTTCCATGCAGCAGGACTCATCCACAACCGCCTCAGGACGGGCTTGCTTTTGCGTGAGTTTTGCAACAAGCGCGGCACTCGCATCCCCATGCGCGTCGGCACCGCCATTCCTTTTTCAAAGCTGCGTAAATTTGCGGACGATGAGTCACTGACGAAGTTCCTCCGGATTCACACCTTCATCCTGGCCAACCGCAAAAAAAACAACCCGGCCATACTGCCCGCAACCACCGCCGAATCCTCACGGGATGAGGCGCTTGCTGTCGAACATCAAAGCCGCATCTTGAATGAAGTGCAGTCGCTGTTTGAGCGTGGCAGTCGGCTCGTCGGCCAGGGTAACCTCAGCGTTTACGTCGCCCATTCTCACGAAATCCCGGACACGCTTCATGAAATTGGGCGTCTGCGTGAGATCACCTTCCGCGCTGTCGGTGAAGGCACTGGGGATGATGTCGATCTGGACAAATACGACCGTTATTACCAGCATCTTTTCCTCTGGGACGAAGACAAGAAACAGATCGCTGGAGCCTATCGCCTAGGTCGGGCAGACATCATCCTGCGCGAGTACGGTCCCAAGGGACTCTACACCAGCACCCTCTTCAAATTCGAAAAACCATTCCTGGCCCACCTGGAGAGCGCCGTCGAAATGCGCCGCAGCTTCATCACCAAAGAGTATCAGCGTAATCTTTCCTCCCTGCCCCTGCTCTGGAAAGGCATTGCCCACTGGATGGTGCGTAATCCTGGCTATAAAAAACTCTTCGGCCCAGTCAGCATCAGCCAGGATTACGATAACCTGAGCCGCAAGATGATGGTCGAGTTCCTCCAGGGAAACTGCCTGCACGAAAACTTGGCCAGCTTTGTCAAACCCCGCAATCCTTTCCGTTATCTGCGTTCACGCCGACTGATGCGTGAATTCATCAGCGCCAATCTCCGTGACGTGGATGACTGCTCAGCCCTCATCTCCAGCGTGGAGACAGATCGCAAAGGCATCCCCATCTTGCTCAAACACTACCTCAGGCTCAAAGGCACCATCTTGAGCTTCAACGTGGACAAAGATTTCTCCTCCGTCATTGATGGTCTCATCCTCGTTAACCTAACAGAGACCGACCCCAAACTGCTCTCCAAATACATGGGTGAAGAAAACTGCCGGACCTACCTTGCCCGGCATCAGGTCACACCTCAGCTGCCTTGATCCAGCACAGATCTATAAAAAAGCGGAGGTCGTGAGACCTCCGCTTTTATTTTATACTCGGTTAGGCCTGTTAAAACTTCACCTTCACACCGGCATAGACGCCCGTGTCATAGGCTGGAAAGCCAGCGGCTTCTTCATAGCTTTCGCCGAACAGGTTTTCCACCCGCGCAAAGAGCTCCATATTTTTGCAGACACGCCAGTTCACCGAAAGACGCGCCACTAGGTAATCCTCCAGATCCGTCTGAGCAAAGCTCACGGGATCAAAGTCTTCACGATCCATCACGCACACCGCAGACAGACTCACGGTTACATCTTCCACCGGAGTGACGATGACCCCTCCCGTAATCGAATGGCGGGGGCGACGAACCAGACGGACATTGTTGCTCAGATCATCCGCGTCCAGATACGTGTAGCTCGCATAGACATTCACCTGCTTGATCGGCTGCCATTCAGCTTCCACTTCAAGCCCCCGAGTGCGTGCTTCGCCAATAGGCAACAGAGAGTATGTGCTGAGATCAAACTGATAAGTATCCGTCAGATCATTCTGGAAAAACGTGGCCCCGATCTTCGCCTTGGCCGCAGGAATAGGCTGCTCAAAACCAATCTCATAACCACGGCTTTGCTCAGGCTTCACCAATAACGCATTGCCATACAACGCGGGTTCGCGATCCTGCGGACTCGGTGGAGAAAAGGCCGTGCCGTAGTTTGCATGGATCAGTGTGCCAATGACAGGCACCCGATAGCTCAACCCCGTGCGCCAGGTCACGGCATTCTCAAAGTCTGAGTAATGATCATAGCGCAATCCCGCGATGAAATTCAGTCCCTCGAAGACCTCCATCTGAGATTGGCCATACAAGGCCCAATTCGTTCCATTTTGATCAATGTCACGCGTCTGGGTATTATCGTTAAAACGATCATACCCCTGATCTTGGAACCATGCACCCGCTGTGAGCGTCCACCAATCCGTCGCTTTGATCTCATTCTGATATTCCACGAACTGCGTGCGCACACTGATGCGGTTATTAGGATTGTATAAACCGGTAAACCCAGAAGCCACCTGACGAAACTGACTGAAGGAATAAGTCAGTGTCTGCCGCCAATTCTCCGTCGTGTCCCAGATCAACCGTGGAGAAATGCTCCAGAATTCCGTCCGTGTCTGGTCATCCAGATCATTGCTGAGACGGTTCCCTGGATTGCCCACCACCGCTTCGTAGTGGCGACCATCCAGTTCAAACCGCAGCGTATCAGCAATCTGCCAACCCACACGCCCAGCACTGCCCGTCTGTTGGAACTGACTATTCACGCGCTGTCCCTGAACATCAGAACGGTTAAAATCAAACGCCCAGTCCACATCTCCGGCCGAGCCGAGAGTGC
>JAOZVT010000856.1 GCA_025869455.1 Prosthecobacter sp. | reverse complement strand
AGGGAATGTCCCTGCATGAAGGCGGGGACGGGCAGGCCTGCGAGGTCCAGGAAGGTGGGGGCGAGATCGAGATTGGAGACGATCTGGGTGGGGACACTGCCAGCTTTGATCCCGGGGCCTTTGACGAGGAGGGGGACGTTCAAGCCGGGCTCATACATGAAGCGTTTGTCGTAGAGTCCGAGATCGCCCAGATACCAGCCATTGTCGGCGGAATAGATGACGATGGTGTTTTCAGCGAGGCCAGTTTCGTCCAGGTAATCAAGCACCTTGCCGACGCTGTCATCCACGCCCTGCACGCAGGCGAGGTAGTCGCGCATGTAGGTCTGGTATTTCCATTTCACGAGTTCTTTGCCCGTGAGGAGCTTGCCATCCACTTCCAGTTCCATGGGCTTGACCTGCATCCATTTTTGCAAGGCGGGGCCTTTCAGATCTGCGGGTGGGGTGAGCTTTAAATCCCGGCGAGTGAGGTCACGGGCGACGGTTTGCTCATTGATCGGCAGGGCTGTCGGGCGGGTGGCGTAGTCGTCCCAGAGGGTTTCAGGCTCGGGGATGACTTTGTCCTTGAACATGGCCTTGTGGCGCTCGGTCGGCTCCCAGGCGCGGTGCGGGGCCTTTTGATGGAGCATGAGGAAGAAGGGCTTGTCCTTGGGGCGGGTTTTGATCCACTCGATACCGAGCTCGGTGGTGATGTCGGTGCAGTGTCCCTCAATGGTGAGTTTTTTCCCATTCACGAGGAAAGCGGGGTTCCAGTAGGCACCCTGGCCTGGGAGAACGATCCAGCGGTCAAAGCCGGTGGGATCTGAACCGAGGTGCCATTTGCCGATCATGCCGGTGTGGTAGCCGCCATTTTGCAGGTGCTTGGCGACGTTGTCGCGTGAGCCGTCGAACTTGTTAAAAACGGGCACGCCATTGAGGTGCGAATACTGCCCCGTCATCAACGTGGCGCGGCTGGGCGTGCAGATGGAATTCGTGACAAAGCTATTGGCAAAACGGGTGCCGCCCTGAGCTAGGCGATCAATGTTCGGCGTCTGGTTGACCTTGGACCCATAGGCGCTGATGGCGTGCTGAGCGTGGTCATCCGAAAAGATAAACAAGATGTTAGGCTGCGCCGCAGAAGCGGAAGCGGCCATCAAGAGGGCAGCAAGGAAGGAAAGACGACGGATCATGGAAGAAAGGGTAACGGGCGGGAGGCGCGAATGTTTCAGGTGGGGGCGTTAGCGCCAGCTACAGTCAGGGGAGCTGTTCGCAGGAGGTATGAACCTGCTGGAGAAAAGCAAGGAATGCGTGACTGTCTTTGGGCATGGGAGAGTCAGGAAACTGGACTTCACAGCAAAAATAGGAGCCTCTTAAACGGAAGGTTCCTAAAGGGCCTGCAAAGACGGAAAAGCTGTCGTCTGTTCCCAAAACATGATGTGAACGAAAGGCAAAGCGCCAGAGGTCACCATTGGCAAGTGTGACATGCCCCAGAGCACTGTCATGGTCTGCACGGGAGAAGATGGGGCCGAGTGTCGTCTGAACTTCGGCGGGGCTCAAAGGCTGGACTGGGAGCAACCGAGCAAGGTCATCCCACACGGCAGTCTGGACAGACTGCCGATGCAGAAAGAAGCCCAGAACGGCAGACGAGACCAAAACAACAACCACGAAAATAATGGATGTGATTTTAGTTCTCATGGGGGCTGGAAACCGATGATTTTTTGCCGTTTATTTTTGTTAGTCACGAAGCTCAGCCAGGATCTTCGCTACGGGATCAAACCCATACTGGGCATTTAGATGTGCAATCACCACCTTCAGATAAGCCTGGTCATAGTCAACTCGAGGCCCAACGATGCAGCCGTGAAAAACGATGGTAACATGATATCTTTCTGCGGCCAGCCTCTTGAGTTCAGCATAACTCATCGAAGGCTTTCCGATGATCTCATACTTGATCAGGCCCTTTGCGATGTCCCTCCGGGCATCTGCCGCGCCCTTAGCTGTCTCGTTTGGAGGCGCTAGCCTTTGGGCGTTTTGTCCATGAGTCGTCTCTGAGCTCCCCAATGATCCTAGCAAGCAGAGTACCATGGCTATTAACTTGATCGTTATCGTCTGGTTATTCATGACTGGTGAAGGGCTGTATATCTTATCATTTATGACTCAGCGAAACAGCCTTTTCTTGGGGGGCGACCTTGTTCGGATGGTGGACTGACTGCCCGCGAGGGGCTGCGATATTTCTTTTCTCCGGCGAAAGCGGTGTCGTCGAGGCAAGGTTGCTCCTTGCCTCTCTGCCACCGCACTCCGGGACGCTTCGCGGTGATGAGGCGCAAGAAGTGCAGGACGTTTTAGCGAGGGATCCCTGAACTCTGAGAGGGGAAAGTGACGGCTTTGCCGTGATATTTGATGGCGGAGAAGAGTCTCCGCGCTCCTCTCGATACGGGAGTTCCAACGATTACTTTTTGTTAGACTCAGGTGTATCTCCAGCCTGCTTTTCCCACTCTTTGCGGTAGTGGTCTAACCGTTCTTTGATGCGACCTTCGAGGCCGTTGCTGGTGGGGTCGTAGTATTGTTTGCCGCCCTCCAGGCAGCGTTGGGGGACAAAGCCGCCTTCGTAGTCGTGGGGGTAGAGGTAGCCTTCGCCGTGGCCGAATTGTTTGGCACCTTTGTAGTGGGCATCGCGGAGGTGTTTGGGCACGGGGAGAGTGCGGCCGTTTTTGACGTCGTCCAGGGCGGCGTTGATGGCCATGTAGGCGCGGTTGCTCTTAGGTGCGGTGGCGATGTAGATGACGGCGTGGGCCAGGATGATGCGGGCCTCTGGCATGCCGATGACCTCCACGGCCTGCTGGGCGGCGACGGCGACGCGGAGGGCGTTGCTATCGGCTAGCCCCACGTCCTCACTAGCGGCAATGACGATGCGGCGGGAGACGAAACGGATGTCCTCTCCGGCGTAGAGCATCTTGGCCAGCCAGTAGATGGCGGCATCTGGATCCGAGGCGCGCATGGATTTGATGAAGGCGCTGGCGGTGTCATAGTGAGCGTCGCCATCGCCATCATAGACCACGGTTTTTTGCTGCACGGATTCCTCAGCTTCTTGGAGATCAATGGTGACCTGACCTTCCGCATCGGGCGTGGAAGAGAGAACGGCGAGTTCGAGGGCATTGAGGCACTTGCGGGCATCGCCATCGGCCACGGTGGCGAGGTGCAGGCTGGCTTCAGGCGTGAGTGTGGCATTCCATTTGCCCAAACCGCGCTTGGCATCGGTGAGGGCACGCTGCATGAGGTGCTGGAGATCCTCAATGCCGAGAGGCTCCAGCGTGAAGACCTGGGAGCGACTGACGAGGGGGCTATTGACGTAGAAGAAGGGATTGTGCGTGGTCGCTCCGATGAATCTCAGGGTGCCACGCTCCAGGTGCGGCAGCAGGACATCCTGCTGGGCTTTATTAAAGCGGTGGATCTCATCCACAAATAGCACAGTCCCCTGCCCGGTGAGTTTTTTGAGCTTTTGGGCAGCCTCGGCTTCCTTGCGAATGTCAGCCACGCTGCTTTCCACTCCACTGAGGGTAACAAAACGCGCCTTGGTTTCCTGACTGATGATGTGAGCAAGCGTGGTCTTTCCCACGCCTGGTGGGCCGTAAAGGATGATGGAGGAAAAACGGTCTGCCTGCACGGCACGGCGCAGTAGCTTACCCTCCCCTAAAATATGCCCCTGCCCGGTGTATTCCGCCAGGACACGCGGGCGCATCCGCGAGGCCAACGGGGCATCTGGCTGTGCGTCCACGACCGTTGCGGGGGCTTCGGTGGACTGGAAAAGGTCGTCGCTCATGGGGATGCGGTTGGCAGTAGATTGCGATTGTTTGCGGTGGTTGGCAGTGGTTCTTTAATTCATCGTCGCCCATCCCTCCACTCCGTTGAACGATTTTCTCCACATCCAAAAGGTTTCCAAGCACTTCGGCTCCCTGAAGGCCGTGGATAGTGTTTCCCTCAACATCGGTCAGGGGGAGATTTTTTCTCTTTTGGGGCCGAGTGGGTGCGGCAAGACGACGCTGCTGAAAATGCTAGCCGGCTTTGAAAATCCGAGTGAGGGGCGGTTGATTCTGAATGGGCAGGACATCACGAATCTGCCGCCGGAGCGGAGGCCCGTGAATACGGTGTTTCAAAACTACGCGCTGTTTCCGCATCTGAACGTGTGGGAAAACATTGCCTTTGGGCTGCGGATCGCAGGCAAACCCAAGGCTGAAATCAAAGCGGCGGTGGAGCGAATGCTGGGAATGATCCAGCTAGGTGATCATGCCCGCAAACGCCCGGCCCAGCTCAGTGGCGGGCAGCGGCAACGCGTAGCGATAGCACGTGCGCTGGTGAATGAACCCAAGGTCCTGCTGCTGGATGAGCCTCTGGCGGCGCTGGATCTGAAGCTGCGTCAGCACATGCTGGCAGAGCTCCAGGCGATCCACGCGCAGGTGGGCACCACCTTCATTTATGTGACCCATGATCAAGGGGAGGCGCTGAGTCTGAGTCATCGAATCGCCGTGATGGAGGCCGGAGGGGTCTCGCAAGTGGACAGTCCGCGTGCGCTGTATGAAG
>JAOZVT010000855.1 GCA_025869455.1 Prosthecobacter sp. | reverse complement strand
CGCAGAAGCCACCCGCTTGAGCTGTGCATGGGCTATGATCATGCCAAACACACACCGGTCACGCTGGGGAAATTCATTGAACTCCTTCACAATGACATCAAAGGCCAAGAGCGACTCCCAGAAGCGGCCCATTTCAAAGTAGCAACGGCCCAAACGATAATACAATGACGCATCATAGTCAGTGCGCTTCTCGATTTCTTCGAGCAGCCCATTGTTCATCTTCAGCTTTTCTTCCAACTCTTCTTTGGTGCCTCGAATTGGCCCCTTACCTGGTGATTTTAAACTCTGCTCGATCTTCGCGATGACATCCTTCTGCAAACGAGAGATCTCCTCTTTACGCCGCACAAGTTGATATGCGCCCAAGGCTTCACGGAAGCTCTTTTTCTCCAACATCTGATCTCCCAGACGAAGATAGATATTGTTCATCTGGGCCACGTTGTCTCCACCAGTAGCGAAACCCTTCACCTTCTCCATCAGCTCACCCGCTTGGTCCAGCTCTCCCTTACCCACATAAAGATCCGCCGCCATCATTGCCGCCTGGATCGCCTCAGAACTGCGAATGCCCCCTTCCAACACAGACTTCAAAACAGCCAGAGCTTCATCCGTTTTGTCCTGCTTTTTTAAGGCTTCCGCCACAAAAAGCCCTGCCTCTGATTTTAGATCGGGTGATTGATTCACCACTTCTTTCAAAATGGAGATCCCCTTGTCAGCATCGCCTTTGTTGATGTAACTCCGTCCCAAAGCCATCTTCACAGCGCTGATGTACTCACCATCACCAAAGCTCTTCACATATTCCTCAAGAGCCACGATGGCCTTATCATAATCATTGAGGTTAAAATAAGAAGCCCCCTCCACAAACAACACCTGCGCGAAAGGCTTGTTGTTCAGGTTAGTTTTAACCTGTTCGATCTTCTTCAAGGCCTCTGGATACTTAGCCTCCTGAAACAACTTCAAGGCTTCCGCCATCAGCGACTCCGTCTCCTGTTGAATATTCAGGGCACCTGCCGCATCAGCCGGAGCAGCCGCAGGTGGTGCCTGACCAATCAATTCGTGACCGGTGGCAAGAAGAAGAGCAAAGCAAAGAGCATTTCGCATAACAAACAGGGACGAGTAAATCTTGGCGGGGCTGGCAGTGAACCTCATCATTCGGACAACAGAACCCATGCAGGATGATCAAAGATAATCCGAACACATTGAATCACAGGGCAATAACCAGACATTTTTCGTGAAAAGGGAAGACAAATTAGCAGGAGGTCATTTTTTTGTCACGAATGTTCTGAACCGATAAAAATCTAGTTTCTAAACCAGCACACACACCTCATACAAAAAATAACGAGCACCGCCTAATCATTGACGCCCAGTCTCATCATTCATTAGACCCGTTTCTCAAAAAGATGCTCAAATCAGGGAATCTGACTTCGGGGCAAAATGGGGGACACATCCATTCGCTCCCCTCTTCAGAAACGCAAAAAGCCCTGTGAGGAAATGTCCTCACAGGGCTTTTGATGGCGAATTACTTCGCCGTGTTATCAGGAGCGACCTCGAATGAGGCCCGCCGGATTACTTCTTCTTCGCAGCCTTTTTAGCAGCCTTCTTAGCTGGAGCCTTTTTAGGGGCAGCAGCCTTCTTAGCTGGAGCCTTCTTCGGAGCAGCAGCCTTCTTGGCTGGGGCCTTCTTCGGAGCGGCAGCTTTCTTAGCTGGAGCAGCTTTTTTAGCTGGGGCAGCCTTCTTGGCTGGAGCCTTTTTCGGCGCGGCTTTCTTTGCAGCTTTCTTAGCCATATTAGTGTTCCTCTTGTTGTTGTTGGTTGCTTTGTTTGTTTGTTTTGCCGCAGGTGCAGCGGAGCTGCCACTACGGACATTTTTTGCAGCAACTGCCGGAGCAGCGGCGGCTCGCTTCTCCTCAATTGCAGCCTGCGCAGCGGCAAGGCGGGCAACTGGGACGCGGAAAGGACTGCAACTGACGTAGTTCAGACCAACCGAGTGGAAGAACTTCACACTCTCAGGATCACCGCCATGCTCACCGCAGATGCCGAGCTTGATGTCAGGACGTGTGGCACGCCCCTTCTCAATGGCAATCTTGACGAGCTGGCCGACACCTGTTTGGTCGAGGCTAGCGAAAGGGTTCTTTTTGAAGATCTCATTTTCCGTGTATGGAAGCAGGAAGTTGCCCATGTCGTCACGGCTGATGCCGAGAGCGGTCTGAGTGAGATCATTGGTGCCGAAGCTGAAGAATTCAGCGGTCTGGGCAATTTCGTCAGCCGTCAAAGCACCACGTGGCACTTCGATCATGGTACCGACGCTGTAGCTCAGCTTCACCTTCTTCTCTTTCTGCACGTCTGCAGCTACGGCATGAACGATAGCAACCTGAAGGTCGAGCTCTTTCTTGAAGCCGACCAGAGGAATCATCACTTCAGGCTTAACCTTGATACCCTTCTTCTGGACTTCAGCAGCGGCTTCAAAGATAGCGCGGGCCTGGGTCTCAGTGATTTCTGGGTAAGCAATGCCGAGACGGCAACCGCGGTGACCCAACATTGGGTTGAACTCATGCAAAGCGTTGACGCGAGCGGTCACCTTTTCAGTGGTGATGCCCAACTTCTTAGCCAGTGCAGACTGGGACTTCTCGTCATGAGGAACGAATTCGTGAAGAGGTGGGTCAAGCAGACGGATGGTCGCAGGCAGGCCTTTGAGAGCTTCAAAGATGCCGATGAAATCTTCACGCTGGTAAGGCAGGATCTTGGAGAGAGCTTCTTTACGAGCTTCCACAGTGTCAGCAAGAATCATCTCACGGACGGCGTCGATTCGGTCACCTTCAAAGAACATGTGTTCTGTGCGAGTAAGGCCGATACCCTGAGCACCGAAAGCGATCGCGTTCTGAGTCTGCTCTGGATTGTCAGCGTTCGTGCGAACCTGAAGGCGTGTCGCCTTCGAGCACCACTTCATGAGCTGGTTGAAGCTCTGGAACTTCTCCGTGCCCTGAGCAACGGTGTCACCACCGATCATGCCGGTGATGATTTCAGATGGAGCTGTCTTCAACTGACCACCATAAACAATACCGCTGGTACCATCGATGGACAGGAAGTCACCTTCCTTGAAGGTCTGACCAGCGACGGTCACAGTCTTCTTGTCATAATCAATGTCCAGAGCGGAAGCACCACAGATACAAACCTTACCCATCTGACGAGCAACGAGAGCAGCATGGGATGACACACCACCTTTAGCCGTTAGGATACCTTCAGCAGCAATCATACCGCGAAGATCTTCAGGACTGGTTTCGTTACGGACAAGGAGCACTTTTTCACCCTTCTGTTCGGCGATAACCGCACGATCAGCGTTGAGGTAAATCTTACCAGAAGCAGCACCAGGACCTGCAGGCAAGCCAGTAGCGATAGCCTTGGCCTTCTTCACGTCAGCTACGTCAAAGATCGGAGCCAAGAGTTGGTCAAGCTGATCAGCAGGATTACGCAGCACGGCGGTTTCCCAGTCGATGAGCTTTTCCTTCACCATGTCGATGGAGAACTTCAGTGCGGCTGCCGCAGTGCGCTTACCGTTACGAGTCTGCAGCATGAACAATTTGCCCTGCTGGATGGTGAACTCCACGTCCTGCACATCTTTGAAATGCTTCTCCAAAATCGAACGCACTTTCAGAAGTTCTGCATAAGACTTCGGCATCTCATCCTTCAGCTTCAGCACCGGCTCTGGCGTGCGCACGCCAGCAACGACGTCTTCCCCCTGAGCATTGATGAGGAATTCACCATAGAATTCATCCACACCATTCGCTGGGTTACGGGTGAAAGCCACACCGGAACCTGAGTCATCACCCGTGTTACCATAAACCATGGCCTGCACGTTGACCGCTGTACCCCACTCAGCCGGGATACCGTATTTGCGGCGATAAACGATCGCACGGTCATTCATCCAAGAACCGAACACAGCACCAGCGGCACCGCGAAGCTGATCCCATGGATCGCTCGGGAACACATGACCTGTCCGCTCTTTAACAAGAGCCTTGAAACGCTTCACCAACTCCTGCTGGTCAGCTGCGGTCAGATCACTGTCCACAATGTCCTTGTGGTAAAACTCATGCTTGAACTCTTCGATGACGGTTTCGAAAGGCTCATGATCTTCACCTTCGCGCTTCTGCACGCCCAGCACCACATCACCATACATCTGGACAAAACGGCGGTAGCAGTCCCAAGCGAAGCGTTCATTCTTCGTCACGGATGCCAATGAGAGAACCGTCTCATCATTCAGACCCAAATTCAAAATGGTGTCCATCATGCCTGGCATGGAATCGCGAGCGCCAGAACGCACCGCCACAAGAAGAGGCATGCCTTTGGCATCACCAAATTTTGCACCCATGATTTTTTCCATGGCAGCGACACCCGCTTCCATTTCCTTCTGCAGACTTGCAGGGTAGGTGCGCTTGTTGTCGTAGAAATACGTACAGACTTCGGTAGTAATCGTGAATCCAGGAGGCACTGGCAGACCGATACGGCTCATCTCAGCAAGGTTTGCACCTTTGCCTCCAAGCAAGGGTTTCATGGAGCCATCTCCAT
>JAOZVT010000854.1 GCA_025869455.1 Prosthecobacter sp. | reverse complement strand
CTGAAAGTCATCTCATTAGCGGTCAATTCAGGCAAAGGATCTGCCGTTTTACATGGTACCCGCCTAGCTCATGAGGCAGGTTTTACCCATGTGCTCACCATGGACGCCGACGGGCAACACCCGACCCATGACATCCCGCGCTTTGTCGCCCTGGGACAAAAATATCCTGAAGCCGTGATGATGGGCACCCCTGTTTTCGGTCCCGAAGCTCCTCAATTAAGAGTGCAGGGCCGCAAGATATCCAATATGTGGGCCAATTTGGAGACTCTGAACTGGGGCATTCCAGATACCTTGTTTGGCATGCGTTTATACCCCATTCCCAAACTTCTACGTGCCTTTCGCGGCACCATTTGGGCACGCCGTTTTGATTACGATACCGAGATTGCCGTGCGCCTAGCTTGGCAAGGAGTGCCCATGCTGAAAGTGCCAACCACTGTGCGCTACCTGACCCAAGAGGAAGGGGGCGTCTCCCAATTCCGCTACTTCCGCGACAACAGTGTCCTGACCTGGATGCACGCACGACTGCTCTTCGGTTTCGCCTGGCGCGTTCCACTTTTGCTACTACGCCTTGGACGGGGAGGCAATCCGCTGCGAAAGGTTTCCGTATGACGCCTACTTCGGCTCAGCTCGAAAACATCGCCACGCTGTGTGATCGGCGCTGGGACTATCATTATACCCGGACCAAGCTGGCCAGCGACCCGGTGTACCAATCGGTCGTACGTGAAATTGGCCAGAGTGAGCTACCCGTGCTGGATATTGGCTGTGGCATCGGGCTGCTTTCACAATACTTGCGTGCTTGCGGCCATGCCGCGCCGATCACAGGTTTTGATTACGATGAACGGAAAATTGGCAGCGCTGCGGCCATGGCTATCAAATCTGGGCAGGCTGGCTTAGCTTTCTCAGCTGGAGATGCCCGCACAGGTCTGCCTGACTTCAGCGGCAATGTCGTGATCCTCGACATTTTGCAGTTTTTCACCCCTGCAGAGCAGGACCAACTGCTCAGCGCCGCCGCTGCCCGTGTATCTCCCGGCGGGAAATTAGTGATCCGTACAGGTCTGCGAGATGCCTCCTGGCGCTTCAAAGTCACAGTTTTGGGGGATTATTTTGCTAAAATCACCTTCTGGATGAAAGCCGCGCCCATCTGTTACCCAGATGCTGATCAAATGCGCAGAATCCTCTCCCAAGCAGGACTACGAGTGGAAATTACGCCTCTTTGGGGTGGAACTCCCTTCAACAATCACCTGATTGTGGCACAACGGTAACGTTCGTGATTCAACGCCCGGCTCGACAACGCTGTCCATCTCGTCTAGAAAACCGCCCGCATGTTTCCGACCTATCGTATTCAACCTCTTCTTTATGCTGCCCTGATCTGGCTTGTCGGCGTAGTGGGCGCATCCGCGCAATGGCTGGTTTATGAACTGCGCTTCACCCCAGAGGAAGACTCGGTGAACTTTAGTTTTTACACAGGCGGCTACGTTGTCGTGCCTGCCGGGGGTGGTGCAGCCAGCATCGTCCTCACCACGGAAGAAGGTGGCCGTTACTATGCGGTGGCGGAAAGCAGCGGAAAATATTTCGTGGCCGCCAATGCCAATGTCCGCAAAGCCGTCTTTGCCGCCGCATCGCTAACAGGTTCATCTCAGGCTTTTTATACCGCTTCGGGCCTCATGAATCGTTCCCTACTACTCGGGGGAAGCGAAGGCCCCCGCTCCTGGCGTGTCGCAGAAAATCTGAGCGGTCGCCTCATGGCAGCCGACGATGAATCTTCCTCGGGTCCAGCACCTGACGGTTCTCTGGGCGTCATTGGCGGAGCCATCATCACGGGTACATTACGGGAAGATCTGACCGCCAATGCTAGCGCCTCCTTCACCAGTCAAAATACCGTCACGGCTTACATCATCGAGCTTTTAGAAAAATACGGCTACGCTCCCGACGAAGGTAGCCTCCCTGCCCCAGAAATCTCGGTGGATGATGCGCTCATGATTGACGCCAGCCTCTTCCCTGTCGAAACCCGCGGCCAAGCCCCAGCTAACGATTGATGAATAATATCCGCCATGCCTTGGTGCAGTGTCTCGAAGCCTCCGGTGGTGCGGGCATCCCGCTGCCTGTTGCCACCCCGAGTTCATCCGTCGTCAATCAACTCTTGGACACAGGCGCTCTGGATGAAGAGAGCTTTTTGTCTAACCTAGCAGCCCGCGTAGGATTGGGTTATGTATCCACACCACTGCCAGATAGTGCTGACGCCCCAGAAATGAAGCGTCTGCTACCGCCTCGCGTGGCATTGAAGCACCGCCTGCTGCCACTCAAGATTGAGGAAGAAGAAGGGGGCGCAAAAAAACTCATCGTCGCCGCCTATGACCCGTTTGATCTCATTGGCCGCCAAGCGGTGTCGCGTGAAGTGGATGCCGCCGTACGCTGGCAGATCGCCCCACGTAAACGCCTGCTCAATGCCATGCGTGATTTTTATGGGGTGGGAGCGGATACCTTTGAAGAGATTCTCAAAGGCCGCGACATTGACGGTTCTGACCTCGAGCAGCGTGATGAAGCCAACATCATTGATGCGGACGATGAAGAAGCTTCCGTGGTGAAGTTTGTGAACACCGTGATTCGTGAGGCCCTGGAGCAACACGCTACCGATATTCACGTGGAGCCGATGGAGGATAAACTGCGGATGCGTTACCGTATTGACGGACGTCTGCGGGAAGTCCCGGTGCCAGAAAACATCAAAGCCCTCCAGCAATCCGTGATCGCCCGTCTCAAAGTCATGGCGAAGCTCGACATTGCCGAGCGCCGCCTGCCGCAGGATGGTCGTATCAGCCTGCAGATCGCCGGGCAGCTCATTGACGTGCGTGTGGCCACCATCCCGAGTGTGGAAGGGGAGAGCATTTCACTTCGTTTGTTAGGCCAGGAGAAGTTCAACCTGGACAAGTTACGCATGGAAACGGACTTGCGGGGTGAGATTGAAGTACTGCTGAAAAAGCCCAATGGCATTATCCTGGTGACGGGGCCGACGGGTTCCGGGAAATCCACCACGCTTTATACCTTCCTAAGCCAGCTCAATACCGAACATCGGCGCATTGTGACCATCGAAGATCCGGTGGAAAACAAACTGCCGGGCGTGGTACAGATCGCTGTGCGGCCTGAAATTGAACTGACTTTTGCCACAGGCCTGCGTAGCATCCTGCGTGGTGACCCGAACGTGGTCATGGTGGGGGAAATGCGTGACCTTGAAACAGCGGAAATCGCCATTCGTGCCGCCCTCACAGGTCACTTGGTGTTCAGTACCCTGCACACAAACAACGCCATCGGCGGCATCATGCGTCTGGTGGACATGGGGGTCGAGCCGTTCCTGGTGGCCACCTCTGTGCGTGCCTTCATTGCCCAGCGCCTCGTGCGTCTCCTCTGCACGGTTTGCCGGGAGCCAGAACCGGAGGCCGAGATGAAGCTGCGTGAGCTGAAATACACCGGCCCCATCCGCACCCAGGTTTACCGGGCCAAAGAAGGTGGCTGCGAAGCCTGCCGCCATACGGGCTACAAAGGCCGTATGTCCATCTATGAACTTGTGCGCCTCACCCCTGCCATGGGCGAACTCATCACCCACAAGGCCAGCAGCGCCCAACTGATGGCACAGGCTTATAAAGATGGCTACCGCCCAATGCGTGAATATGGTGTACGCAAAGTCCTAGACGGCAATACCACCATTGAAGAAGTCATCAGTGTGACCGTGGCAGAGTCGGAGCAGTAAGCCGACGATCGCTCGATTTTCGAAAAATCGAGCGATGTCCTAAACTCCTCAAGGAAGCATCACGCTCGGAGAATCCACAAAGAACTCTTTCAGGTCTTCATCCGGCACTGCACCGTTGCGGATGCCTTCGAGACGCTTGCGGCTGCCGCGCGCGGAAGACGGGCGATTCGCCGTGCGCTGGACGATATCTCCAATCAAAGGAGCCGCCACCACAGCACTGGCAGCCAGGAGGGTGAGAGATACAATGTTTGAAGTACTGCGTCCCATGCCTCGGCCAAAAAGAATGCCCAAGGCGCAACCTGCGGCGGCAGGAGCGATCATGCTAGCGTAGGTTTCGTAGCGACTATCGGCGGAAGATTCGGGTGGCATAACGCTGTAAGATAGCATTCATGCAGATTCTCCAAAGAGGAATTTGCTCCTAGCGTCGATTGGTTCATGGTCTGTACACATGAGTAAGCCCCCTGCACCATCCCGATATGCCCTCATTTTAGCCGGAGGTAGCGGTCAACGCTTCTGGCCAGTCAGCCGGGACGCCCTGCCGAAACAACTGCTTAAACTCTTCGGTGACAAGACCTTGCTAGAAATGACGGTGGAACGTCTCAAGGGTCTTGTGCCCTTGGAAAACATCCTGATCCTCACGAACAAGCAGCAGGAAGCCACCGTCCGTACCCTGCTCCCGCAATTGCCAGATGAGAACATCATCGCCGAACCCGAAAAGCGCGATACTGCTCCTGCTATTGCTCTAGGTGTGGGTTGGGTCGTCGCCCGTGATCCTGGTGCGACCATGATGGTGTTACCAGCGGATCATTTGATCCAAAAT
>JAOZVT010000853.1 GCA_025869455.1 Prosthecobacter sp. | reverse complement strand
ATGGTGGCCGGGCTTTCCAGCATCACTGAAGGCGGCATCATTGTGGATGGGCGCGAGATCGAAGGCGCTGGCCCAGACCGAGGCATGGTGTTTCAAAGCCCAAATCTGCTCCCCTGGATGAGCGCTCTTGAAAACGTCATGATCGGCGTCCGCCAAGTCTTCTATCATCTCAAAAAGAGTGAGCAGCGCGACATTGCCATCCATTATCTAGAGACCCTTGGACTAACAGGGAGTTACGAAAAGAAACCTGGAGCTTTATCACAAGGCATGCGTCAGCGTGTCGGCCTTGCTCGCGCATTTGCGCTGCAACCCAAAGTCCTCTTGCTGGATGAACCCTTTGGCATGCTGGATAAACTCACCAAACTAGAGTTGCAAGATGTGCTCCTGAATCTGCGCGAACGCACTGGCACCACCGCTATCATGGTCACTCATGATGTGGATGAAGCCATCTATCTCTCTGACCAAGTCGTCATGATGAGTGACGGTCCTGCCGCCACTGGCGCTGAAGTCTTGCATATCAATTTCCCACGTCCGCGTGATCGCAAGGCACTGATGGAAAGCCCCGTCTGGCATCAATACCGCGAGCACCTGCTCTCCTTCCTTGAAGAACGTGCCCACCTCCGTGGTCATACCACTCACCATCGTTTGGCGGATGGCAGCCTGCTCCACCGCCAAACCTCCCTTTCCCTGAAAGCCGCCGCTTAGCCGAAAAAACAACACTCAGTAACCACCCCACCCTCAAGCAAACATACCCATGAAAAGGCTAGCACTCCTCCTGGCGACGGTCTCTATGGCCCAAGCAGGCACTCCCACTGAAACCCCCGTGGTCACCCCACCTCCACCCGCTCCTGGCTACGCGCCCATCACCTTCTTCGACGGTAAAATCACCGTCGATATCCAGGAAAAAATGCGTGCAGAAGTCCGCGAGAATAACTTCGACTTCAACAGCGATGTCAATAGTCCCCAAGACGCCTCCTGGCTGCTGCAACGGTTTCGCCTCGGCCTTGGCTACAGCATGACCCCTTGGTTTAAACTCTATGTACAAGGCCAAGACATTCGTGAAATCGGCGGCAGCCGCCCCAACGAAATCGGAACCTTAGGCGCAGAAGGAGATGACACCATGGACATCCTCAAAGCCTACGCCCAGATCGGAGATATCAAAAAAGGACTGAGCGCCACCATTGGCCGTCAGTTCCTCAGTTATGGAGATCAACGCTTGGTCGGCCCACTTGAGTGGCTGAACCCTGCGCGGACCTTTGATGCCGTCAAGCTCAGCTATGTCGCTCCCACCTGGACACTGGATTTATTTACCTCCAGCCCCGTAAACTTCAAAGACCACGAATGGAACAAGTCCAATCTCCTGGATGACGACGACAATCTGAATGACATCTTCAGCGGCATCTACCTCAGCACCAAGTGGATCCCTATCAACACCACCACGGACTTTTACGTCTTTAACAAGCGCGATGACGGCACCGCCGCCTTCGGTCCAAAACTAGGTGACACAAACTTCGTCACCCTCGGCACTCTCTGGAAAGGCGATCCCAAAAAGCTAAAAAGCTGGGATTATGAAACCGAAATGGCTTTCCAAACAGGTGAAGTCAATGGGCGTGATTTGACCGCTTTCGCAGGTCATTGGGGACTCGGATATAACTGGGCCACCCATCCCTGGAAACCACGTCTAGGCTTCCAATACAACTATGCTTCGGGTGACCAAGACCCTGCGGATGGTGATATTGAAACCTTCCAGAACCTGTATCCAACGAACCATCTCTTCTATGGTTACATGGATACCACCGGTTGGGTAAACATGCACAACCCACAGATCAACTTCACCGTAGCGCCTACGGCCAAACTGAAACTGAAAGCTGACTACCACCTCTACTGGAATGCCAGTAATGATGATGCCTGGCGCCGCGTCAACGGGGTTACCGCAGTGCGCCCTGTAAATGCAGCCTCACGCAATGCCAGCAGCTTCCGTGGCCAAGAATTTGATCTAACCGCCTTTTATAAAGTGAACGCCAACGTCTCACTCCAGGCCGGATACAGCTTCTTCCTTGCCGGAGATTACCTTTCCGACACTGGCGCGGATGACAACGCCCACTTTGGCTACCTCCAGGTTCAGTTCGACTTCTAAACACAGATTCTCTTCATCCCCTTTCACCGGTTATGAAGCCCAGTCGAATTCACCAGAATACAACACCTTCCCAGGTGCTGGTGAATAATCTTCATTCCCGGTGGAAAGGGGCTTTCCGCACCCCACGGAGGATCGTCATCGTCGGCAACGGCATGGTGAGCCACCGTTTTTGTGTTGAATGGCTTAAAAATAATCCAGCAGCCACCGACAAGCTCACCATCATTGGCGAAGAATCCTTGCCCGCCTATGATCGAATCCACCTAACCAATAGCCTGACTGGAGCAGAAACAAATACCCTGCAACTAGCTCCCCGTGAATGGTATGAGAGCCATCAAATCACCCTTCATCTCGGAGATAGAGTCACCCAGATTGACCGGAAATCGCGCCAGATCCTCACTCAGGCAAACACTGCCTTTGACTATGATGTATTGATTCTCGCCACAGGCTCATCTGCGCGACGCCTGCCCATTCCGGGGGCGGATCTTCCAAATGTATTTGTCTATCGGAACCTCGCCGATCTAAAAGCCATTCAGGAACGAGCGCTCAACGCTACATCAGCAGTCGTAATCGGCGGTGGTTTGCTAGGTTTAGAGGCCGCCAGAGCCCTGCAAGATCTAGGGCTTCGGACGCATGTTGTAGAAACCTCCAACGGCTTGATGTCCCGTCAGCTTAACAAGGAAGGTTCCACTCTGCTTCAGCAGCGTGTGCGGGCTTCTGGCATCCTTGTCGTAACTCATTGCATCACCGAGTCCATCACTTCGGAAGGAGATCGACTCACCCTTCATTTCCGAGATGGTAGAACCCTTACCACGGACATGGTCATCATGGCCACAGGTGTCGAAGCCCGGGACGAGCTAGCCAAAGCCTGTGGATTAAAAACCGGCGCGCGTAGCGGAGTACTAGTCAATGAAAAACTCCAGACTTCAGACCCAAACATTTATGCCATCGGAGAGTGCGCTTTACCCAATGGCTTCTTTTATGGCTTTGCAGCGCCAGGCTTTGACATGGCCCGCACCGTTGCCGTTCTCTTGAGAGGAAAATCCGCGCGCTTCATCCCCACGGAATATCCCGTGCGCCTTAAACTGATGGGAATTGATGTCGTCACCATCGGCGATATTCGCGGAGAAGGCACCCTTCTGACTTATCAAAACAAAGGCAGTCTCAAACAAATCCTTTTAACACGAAACCGTATCGCTGGCGTTAGTCTGCTTGGCAGTACCGAAGATGTTGGCCGCCTGCATACAGCTTTATTAAAACAGCAGCGCTTATCTCCTAGTCAGCGGCAAAGGTTCCTCAATACAGGTTCCCCATGGAAACCCACCTCAGATGAGGTGCAACAATGGCCTGCAACAACGACGGTCTGCCAGTGTACTGGTGTTACTCGCGGGCAACTATCCGCAGCCTTTTCCAGTGGTTGCACCTCCATTGAATCTCTCAGCAAGCAAACAGGTGCAGGTACAGTCTGCGGCTCCTGCCGTCCCCTGCTGGCTAACCTATGTGGAGCCAAAACAGCCCCCCCCACAAAATTCGCACGTTCATTGCTTTGGACGTGCCTCGCCGTCGCTTCACTCACTATCCTAACACTCATTGTTAGACCCCTGCCATTAGCTACGAGCGTCCAGACATTCCGCTTGGATGCATTATGGCTAGATAGCACTCTAAAACAGATCACTGGTTATACCTTACTAGCCATCATGCTGCTAGCACTGCTTCTTCCGTTGAGGAAGCGTCTCACCGCCTTGGCCAAACTCGGGGAGTATTCTTTTTGGCGCATTCTTCACACCAGCATTGGCGTTGCCGTCCTCATTGCACTGACCGTTCACACTGGATTCCGCCTGGGTTTCAATCTGAACAAAGTTCTGATGCTTAACGTGCTCATGCTCTCTCTCTCCGGCGCTCTAGCAGGGGGTGTGATCTCCCTTTCACATCGACTCTCACCAGCCAAGGGACGCCTTCTTCAGACAGGCTGGACCTGGCTTCATATTCTCCTCTGCTGGCCCCTGCTGATCTTGATCCTTTTTCATATTCTCACCGTTTATCGCTATTGAAAACCTCAGCCTCCATCGCCCCTTGGTTGCTAGGTGCCACTGCCGTCACAGCACTGGCCGGGTATCTAACATACTGTTTTAATAACCAGGATGGATATGCCGTCGTCTTTCTGCCAGGCCCAACAACCCACGGGCATTATCAGATCGAAATGAAATGTGCTAGCTGCCACGAGCCGTGGGGGGGCGTACGTGAACAGTCCTGCATTGACTGTCATAGCAACGCCCTAAAAGCAGCGGATGACTCTCACCCGATGGCTAAATTCAGCGACCCCAGAAATGCAGACCGCCTTTTGACCCTCGCCGCAGATCAATGGGTCACCTGCCATATTGACCCTAAGCCTGAGAACACCTTGGCTATGGGGGTCACCCAACCACAGGACTA
>JAOZVT010000852.1 GCA_025869455.1 Prosthecobacter sp. | reverse complement strand
CTGCGATAGCTTATCCATCAAGGTAGTGATCTGTGCTTGAGCCCAGGTGTAGGCGGCCTCCAGCGTGGCGTGTTCATTCGTATGCACATTGGCCACCAGGGACATCTTGCGCGTGCGGTGGTCGAAGATCACCACCGTATCCGTGATCATGTAAACCATCTCCGGTAGCCCCAGTTCGTCCTTGGGCGGCGGCGAAAGTGTCGGCTCAAAAAAGCGCACCATGTCATAGCCCAGGTAGCCGACCGCGCCGCCGTGGAAAACCGGGATCGGGTGTGACTCCAGCGGCTGAAAAGGGGCCATGAGCTTTTTCAGCTCCTCCAAAGGGTCCGTGCTGGTGGTGAAAGAGCGGACTTTGCCGCGTTCTTCGATTTCGATCTCTCTGCCCCGTGCTGTGAAGATCATCCGTGGGGAACTCCCGAGTAGGCTGTAGCGACCTGAATGTTGAGTCAGTTCGGCAGATTCCAGCAGGAACCCACAGCGGCCATCGTGAATTTTTTGGAAGGCGGAAAGTGGCGTCTCATAATCTGCCGTCAATTCGGCGACGACCGGCACAAGGTTACCCTGCTGCGCAAGAGTGCAGAAGGTGGCGAGATCAGGCTGAAGATGCGGAGCAGACATGACGGCAAAGGGCGCGCACCATAAGGTAGTCCCGTGGTGCCGCAACTGAGGTTTAATGCCCGCTTCTGCTTGAAATCACGAATTTACCTGACTGAGAAGGCTATTTTTTAGCTTCGATTCCAAAAAGCGGCAAAGATTTTTGCACGGATTTGGTGATGCCCCAAGACAGTGGCAGGATGACGATGAGCCAGATCAGGATAGCTTTCATAAAGGTGTTAGAGAGTCCGTGTTGAGTGCTCTGTCTTCTGGGTTATTCGGTATGAGTGAGGCGCTGAAAACGGATCACTGTTCCACATGATGCTTCGTATGCACCGGACGCACCAGCAGGTTGGCGATGAGGCCCAGCATCAGCAGTCCGCACATGAGGTAAAAGGTATCGTTGTAGGCCTCCGCTTTGGGCACTCCCGCTGCCACACGGCGATCATAAAAGCCATTGATCAAGGTGGGGCCAATGACGGCGGCCATGCTCCAGGCCGTGATGAGGCGGCCATGAATAGCCCCGACCTGATAGCTGCCAAACATATCCTTGAGATAAGCTGGGATGGTGGCAAATCCGCCGCCATACATGCTGATAATGATGGCTGTGAAGACCACAAAGAGGGTGCGATTTTGCGTGTGCTGTGTCCACGGTAGCAGGGCATAAAGCCCCGCCCCAAGCAGGAAGTAGATGCTGTAAACGGTCTTCCTCCCGGTTACGTCAGAGGCGGAGGACCAGAGGAACCGCCCACCCATGTTAAAGATGCTCAAGAGTCCTGTGAATCCTGCTCCAATGGCGGCACTCACCCCAAACATGTCCTGGCACATATCTGCGGCACGGCCTAAGACGCCGATGCCAGCGCTGACATTCATGCATAGCACCGTCCACAGAAACCAAAATTGAGGTGTCTTCCAGGCCGTGTCCACGGACACGCTGGCACTGGTGATCATGCCGCCGGTTTGTGCTTTTGGGACCCATCCCTCAGGTTTCCAGTCCGCAGCAGGTACGCGGACAATGATGGCCCCGAGAATCATGAAGACTGCGTAAAAGGCCGCCATAACCAGAAGGGCGGAGAATGCTCCCGTGTCGCCTTCTTTAGCAAAATGCTTCATCAATTCCTGCCCTAGAGGTGAACCGACCAACGCGCCTCCGCCAAAGCCCATGATCGCCATGCCCGTAGCCATACCGGGACGATCAGGGAACCATTTTACCAGGGTGGAAACGGGAGCAATGTAGCCAAGCCCTAGACCAATGCCGCCTACCACACCATATCCCAAAAGCAGGACAGGCAGGGATTTCATCTGTACGCCAAGAGCCGTTAGGATCAGCCCGCCACAAAAGCAGGCGCAACTGACCAGCATCGTTTTGCGTGGCCCCGAACGCTCCACCCATTTGCCAAAAAAAGCCGCCGAGAGTCCCAGCATGACCAGGGCGATCTGATAGGCCCAGTTCACACTGGAAACCTCCACTCCCAGTTCTGTACTCAGGGGCTTGTTAAAGACACTGAAGCTGTACACCTGACCGATGCACATGTGAACGGCGATGGCCGCAGGAGGGACGAGCCAACGGGAAAAACCCGGCCCGGCGATGGTTGCTTCGCGGGAGAGAATGGACATGTGCCGTCGTTTCTAGCGAGGCGCATCCATGTCAGGCAAGAAGATTATCTTCGTTTCCGCCTTCACGGCAGGATCCGACATTCTTTGTCTTGGATATCAGGACTTTTTTTTCGCTGCCTTCTTCGCTGGAGCTGCTTTTTTTGCCGCCGCTTTCTTGGCTGGGGCTTTGGCCGCAGGCTTGGCCACCTTGGTCGCTTTCGGGGCTGCGGCGGGAACAGGGGCTGGCTTTTGAGCTGCCACCCAGTCGTTCACATGAATCCAGTCATCACTCGCTTCAACACGGACATAGTCACTCTCCTTTAGCAGTCCACGCGAGTGGAAATTTAGCAGCTCAGCGGCAGGGAAGGGACCAAATTCGACAAAAGCGCGGCTTAGATAGAGGGATTCGTTCATATGCTTAATTCAGGGGTTTGAGTATGGGTCTTCGTGTCTGACATCTACGATCTCAAGCAACTTCCTTGCCATATTCCCCCTACTGACATGCCGTTAAGGCATGACGTTCAACCACTTGGTTGTTTTCATGCCTGAGGCAAGTTCACTCACGCGGATTTCCCAACTGCCAGGATCTTCATTGCTGGCAATCGCCAGAGGCAAAGTGAAAATACCATTTTCAGCCGCATAGTAGCCGCTGCCTTCGGCACGTTTCCCGTTCGCATCACGAATTTCGACTTGTAGAG
This sequence comes from Prosthecobacter sp., assembly GCA_025869455.1. Taxonomy (GTDB): domain Bacteria; phylum Verrucomicrobiota; class Verrucomicrobiia; order Verrucomicrobiales; family Verrucomicrobiaceae; genus Prosthecobacter. The sequence continues at coordinate 1,688 of JAOZVT010000852.1, read as the reverse complement.
GAATGACCGCTTTCAAAGGAGCATCCTGAGTGGTCGTTAAGGTCACATTGACTTCGGCGGTTTGGCCACGATTCGCGGTTTGCGGCACACTGCAGTTCAGTTGCAGCAGGGGTTTCGGCATGATCATGAAAATGCGTCCATCGCAGGGCCCTAGGTCCACTTTCCAGCGCAATTCGCCGCTGCTATCTCTCTGTGGGATGATGAGACTCCCGCTTGTTAGCTCATAGATGCTGGCGTTGTCTTGTTTCAGAGAAAGCGTGCTGCTGGTGGGCAATCCATTTTCCATCACCAGCCCATTTTGCCCCACATAATTCCCGGCCTCTCTTCGGTCATTGATCACAAAGAGATACGTTGCATCACCAAAGCGGCGGCTGCGCAGAATCACCTCAGGACTGTCCGCTGTGATTTTGCTTACGACTCCTAGCTGGGCTACTTGTGGACCTAGCTCACTGGCCAATTGCAGGACTTTGGCTTTGTCGTCGCTGGCTTTTTTGAGACGTTTAAAACTGGTCAACGTGACATCGGCTTTGATGGCGGGGCATAAGTTTTCGTCCGCAATGATCTTGCCGCCTTTCTTCTGCCAGTCTTGAATGCGTTTGACCACGGATTGCGTGAGCACATCACAGTCAGTCATGATCAAAAGCTTGCGTCCACTGAGGCCATTTTTGATCAAGGTTTCTTCATACAGGATGTCCGTTCTCACATGCGCATGTTGCAGCGCCATCCACACATCTGCAGACCAGCCTATATTGGTGCCATAGCCACCACGGCCTGCAAACATCTGCGAGGTGAAACTCTCTAACATGGCGACCTCTCCCCGTTCATCTGGAATGCTCATCAGCGTGGGACCGAGCGGCTGGATCACGTCATGAATAAGTTCTGTGAGCACATGCACGGTGTTCGGATTGGTATAACGATAACCGCTGGTGCTGTCCGTTGGCACCAGGGACTGCCAGCCATGATACATGATGCCTTCGATCGGACGGGCGATCTTGGTCCAAAAAGCTTCCTTGAGGTGCATGGGGGCGATGGTGATGTACGCCGCATCTGGATCATGATCTTCCCAGGCGACTCCATCTACTGGCTGACCTTTTTTGATGGGCGCTGTCTGGCTGCGATACCAGATGAGCTGCGTCATCTTCATCACTCGCTGATTTCTCCCAGAGGCTTCACTCATGGCTAAGAGTTGATCCGTGCATAGACCGATCCGTTGCGGATCTGGATAGGTGTAGGTCCAATGCGAGAGCACATCCACGGAACCACCAGCTCCACTGATGCTAGGCTGACGCACGGCGGGATCAAAGAAGGTCCAAAAGTCACGACTAGCACGGCTTTTGACACCCTTGCTCAAGGCACTGTGCAGGGCATTCCAACCATCTCCCACCGTCCAAAACCAGCGATAGTATTTTAATAAGGGATCCTCATCAGCGATGACTCGATTTGCTGGAAAGTCCTTCAGTGTTTTCCAGTCCACACCTCGGCGGGTTTTTACCTCCACGGGTATCTCCGCTGCCGCATACTTCCGATAGTTTTGTACATCCACTTCATTGAAGGAAGGTTGGGACGCATCACGTACTTCGGAATCTATCAGGGCTGCGGCAAAGGCTGGATGTTGCCCATAGGCGCGTGAAACGCTGCGGCCCACCTTTTCATAAAAGGCGGGTAGCTCCGGCAATGACGCGCAGATG
>JAOZVT010000851.1 GCA_025869455.1 Prosthecobacter sp. | reverse complement strand
CGCAAAGTGCTCCAGCGAGTGAGTTTCGTTGATCCAACGTTGTCCATTGGTCCCCATCTGTTTTCTTTCAGCCTCAGGCATCTGGTGAATTCGGACCATCAACTCAGTCAACTCACTCGAGTCATAGGGATTGAAACCAAAGCCATTGACACCCTCCTGAACAAGATCAGGAAAACATCCGCACGTGTCAGAAACGATAACTGGCAGACCTGCTGCCATAGCCTCATTGACCACCAGTCCCCATGTCTCCCGCAAGCTGGCTTGAATGAAGGCCTGGGCGTGATGGAAGAAAGGCAACAATTGGTCCATTTGCAAAAAACCTGGAAGCAGGATGTAATCACTTAGGCCAAGTGAACTGATTTGACACTCTACCTCCGTATGCAAAGGACCGTCCCCACAAATGACCAAGGACCAAGGTCTGTCCATACCACATGTCTTGATGTAGCCAGCATAAGCATCCACGACCCTGGTGAGATTCTTTATGGGAACAAAACGACAGACCACTAAAAAGTAAGGTCGATGAACAATCGCCGGTTTGGGCTGACTCAAAGTATAAGCAGCATTGTCCACTACATCATAGCCCGTCTGAATATGGTTAATTGGAAAGTTTAAACGAACAAAGTAATCCCGATGAAGGCGACCTGCCACGAGCGCCGAATCATACATTCTCAATATCTTGGATTTAATCCACTCCACGATCTGCCAGCGAGGCGAATTATTTTCTGTACTGTCGGACATGATAACGACTGCGCGACGATGAAAGCGACACCACAAAAAAGCTGCCAGCATCCCAGGATGACTATACCCAGCTATGACACAAGCCATTGGCTGGAGATTATTCAAGTCCTGCCACACTTGAATCAACCATTGCAAAGTTCCAAATGATTCAAGGGGCGTTGTCGTCACTGTATGGAGACACTCTGAATCCCTGTGTTGCCAGCCATACTCGAGCTGGCTTGACGAAAGCTCCCACCCCAATACCTGCCAATTAGGATTCATCTCAATACAGGCACGCAAGCGCGCATGATGATATGGACCATAACTGACAAAGCCTAACAGGATTCGTGGTTTCATCTTACAAAGTATGCCAAACTTACTGTCTGAAACGTGGACGAGCTAATCTTTGATTGACCTGATAAGGCGCTTTAATAAACTTGTGAACAATCCAAACACCGAAAGATGCAAAAACAAAAGGCCACAAAACCAGTAGAGTAATCTCCCGACCTAAATTGAATGTTAGACCAAGTCCAAGAATAAAAAGAAAGGCATTACCAACCTTCCAACGCTCAACCCATAAGCGTGAAAGCAGTCCGACCCATAGCGAAGCAAGTAAAGCTGCCGCCATGACTCCAAAGAAGCGACCAAAGTTGACCACCCCTTGACCAATCATACCAGTGGCAATGATAGCCGAAATGCTTACTTCACCATAACGCGCGTTGGGATTAGCAAATCCTCTAGCAATAGCATAATCGAAACCTAAAAGTGGTTTATTTTTCCAGATAGCCCTTGGCACCACATTTAATACATCGGCAAGATAACGCTCCCCGTGGTTGATTTTGTATGTGCCATTCTCAATAAACTTATTAATATAGCAAAGCTCTTCCAGCATATCCAATCCAGAGTGTCGGCTTTTAATCAGATTGGCACTTGAAAGACGCGGAGCCTGAAGAAAACTAGACATATCATAGTCTCCACGGTAGGATCCAACAAGAATGAACCATATATAAAAGAAGGCAAAGAAGACAACAGCCAACACTACTTTAAAGTAAACTTTAGCTGGACCAAGAAGCATATAGCTGATCAACATTGGCATCGCCACTGCTAGTTGGATATTGCGATTGCGGTCAAACATAAAGTAGGGCCAAGTTATGCAAATCATAATAAAGCTAAAGCTCTTCAGCCAACCTCTACTTAAAATAAAAGCTACACCAAAAAACGCACAAGCCATCTGATAGGAGTATTGAGCTGAAGCGACTAAAAAACCCGTGCTTCCCCCCATGCCTGAATGTGCATACAATATCACCTTTTCACGAGCAATCGGAGGCCAAAAAACGGCAAGGATATCTCCTTCCAGCCGAAAGACCGCAATCGAAAAAAGGACCAACCAAAGAACGAAAACAGACCAAAAAAGAGGTGCTATTTGAGATGCGAAGGATCTTAGATTTACTCCTGGCGGCTTCTCGGCTTTGCGCAAAAGGAATTTACAAACCGGAAAAATAAACAGTCTTAATGCTACAAGGAACCCGATAACTTGCAAAAGCGCAGCGTTGATGATTGTCTTGCTAAACAATTCGTTGAAATGGAGCATCCCCGAATATGCTAGATTACCTGGATACCAGGCGGCCACAGTTCCATAAAGAGCAATGGCAGGCTTCGACCAAGGTTCCTCCCATTTTAACGCCGCTTCGACAACGAGTGCAGCCAACAACAAAAGTAGGAGCCAAAAGATCAGAGGGAAAATCATGAGAACAGATTAATATATTGATTCAACATAGATTCAGGGCTGAGCAAAAGGGAGTGGTCGCTTCTGGCTATTCTTTGCATTTCCGACTCTGTGGACAATGCGTCACAAGTCCTAGCAATAGCTTCAGCTAATGCCTCAGGGTCTCTAGCTTTGACCAAAAGCCCCCATTTACCCTCATCCAAAATCTCGCGACATGCTGGGACATCAGAGGCCACGATCGGAAGTCCTGCAGCTAGCGCCTCTAACAACACGCTCCCAAACCCCTCTTGTGGAGTCGTAGAGAAAATAAATAGATCGGCCCCGCCCAGAAGTTCAGGAACATCTTGTCTGCTTCCCAAAAATTCGACATGATCCTCTAAACCAAGCTGATGAACTCTTAGTTTGAGCTGATCTCGAAGGCTACCATCACCTACCAGCCTCAAGCGAAAGCCAGCATGAGAAACAAGTATATTAGGCAGTGCTCTCAGCAAGGTTTCGTGGTCTTTATGCAACTCCAACGTGGCGACCATTATAGCAGTCAGATTGGACCTATTCATTCTTGTTTTGCGAGCCACGTCAGAGCGTCTCTTGATAGAGGCGGCTCGCACGCAATTATGTATGGCGTACATTTTCACACGCGGAAGAAACGGAATCTTCAGAAACTCGTTTCTAACATAGTCTGAACAACAGACGACTCGGGCACCATAGATCCATAATGGCCACATGACGTAGCGGGTTAGCCAGTCTCCCTTCGTACCGCGATTTGGGGGATTACCGCTGTGAACAATGAGCTTAGATACGCCAGCCAGCCACGCACCAAGACAGATCCAGACAGACAATCCAGATGGCCAACAAATCAAAAGTTTAGGCTTCACTTGGCGACAAACCTTCCAGGTTCTCCAAGCGATCAAAGGAAACACACGCCAGCCACGCAAAAGTCCCTGGCTTTCTTCATACCACATCGACTTCTCCTGCAGCCGGGAAGCAAGATCATCTGGTTTGTCATCCATGACAAAGACGCCTTGCCTATAAGTTCCCACATTTAGCCAGTCTAGGACAAGGTTTGGTGTTCCTTCCGCACGAGGCGTCGCCAGAACATGAAGTATATCCATTGCGTTAGACTTGATCGTGGATCTGTGAATAAAAACGTCGTATTCAGACGGGCTTCTTGCATTCGACTTCAAGACAATTATCCCACCGGTTTTTGTCCTCAGCCTCCTTGAAACGCTCATCCTGACAATCGTCAAAATTAGCTCTCCTGATATAAACGAAACCTGCGTTCTTCAATTCTACTTCAATGGCCCTATAATCCCACATCCAGAGATGCTGAGAAGCGCCTAGCCACGAAACTATCCAACTTTTAAGATTTCTCGGCCGTCTTTCACGACCAAGACAAGTCTCCTTCATGAAGTCCATAGCCGCCGTAGCTACCTTGTTTCCTCGATATTTTTCAATTTCGCGCTCAAGATCTGGCAAAACTAGCCGAAACACGCCACCAGCTTTCAGCATGTGGAAAGTATTATTCAACGATTTCCTAAAGTCCTCTAAAGAAAGATGTTCGAGCACATGAGAGCAATAGACTCCGGCGCACGAACTTGCGGGAATCGGCAAGCCCTTCACAACGTCCCCATACCGAACACTATCAGGAAAGCGCAAAGAGTTCCTTGTGTACAATCGTCCAACAATTGGCAACCGCTCAAAACGTAATGTGGGAGAGGAATCGAAGTTCCACCAGCCTTCCGGGGCGGACAGCCCACAGCCATATTGAACATAAATATCCTCACTCATACTTACTAATTACCTCAAGCTATTCATTCATCCAAGTCCTGAATGTTTACCGTCTTCAAACGGCGCTCTATACTGCCAACATTTTTAAAGTAAAAGGTATTATTTGACCAGCCTTCCCATGGATAGATCCATAACTTTAGGGCTTATTGTAATCCTTTGGTAAATCTACCATTAAATCCAACGGCAAGCAGTCCTCGAAGGTCAACGACGAAAGGCTGGATGCTCCGCCAACCAACGTAAAGCATTCAATTTGTTTATTATTGCAGTATCTATGGCTCAGAGGATTGAATCGGTAGCCCAAGCCAGGGGCGCACGGGACGAATTATATGTGAAGTTTCCCACAGTTCCTGAAAT
>JAOZVT010000850.1 GCA_025869455.1 Prosthecobacter sp. | reverse complement strand
TGATTTGGGGTTACGAAAATGCGCCCTACCAGCCGTCGGGCGAACTGGCGATTTCACGAAATGGGCGATCGCTATATTCAGAAAAGGGTAAGAGAAACTTTTATCGGAACGTCAATCTTCAGGGGAGAACGCTCGGGCCTTATCTTACGTTCGGAGCCTACACGCCACTTAGATATATTGAAGCTCCGGTGGAGGTTCGATTTTTTGAACTAGGCGTATATGCCTTCTAGCGTATAAAAAAACGGATATGTTTCTAAATGACAGTAGGGCGGTTTCTTCGGCTCGCGTCTCTTCCCTGCGGAACGGTGATGGGGGGCCACTGCGTGGGTACTTCATACTATTGTTCGTCGTTAGCGCGGCAGACGTTCTCATTAGTTATTTCGCCAACGTTTTTCACGTCAGCATATTTCAGCGCCCGTGGGTCGCTCTTCTTTTGTTGCTGCTCTTGGGAATTGCTTTCGACCTAAAGACGTTCTCGCGCCTGTTTGGTCTTTACACCGCATGCTTCTTCGGGTTGGTCTTCTGCTTGGGATTCGGGGCTGCAACGGTACCCCATCCCGGAACAGCCGTCTCGACGCAATTAGATGCTATGCAGATGAAGGACTTGGTGACTGTGTCTACAGCGTATCTAATTGGAGCGATGTGTGCGCTCAAGCTACGAGACGATGGTCACTTACTTTCCGGTACGTTTTTAGCCTTGACTGCTGTTCACGCTATCGTGTGTATCATCGCCCTTTCGTCCATTGCGCCAGATCTCTTCCCTGTGCTGGATAAGCCGTATTACAACGACGGCCGTCTTGTATCGCGCCCGGAAATCACTACGGACCAAACAAGGCAAGTTTTTTATCTCTTTGGATGCCTGTTCACAATTTTCACGAGCAAGTCGCTTCTACGACTGCTGATCTCTGTTGGGATATGCATAGCGATCGCATTCATAGTAGCCAAGGTTCAGAGTCGATGGGGTGCTTTAACGTTTGCTTTGTTCGCGGCCTTTGCCTACTTTCTTGGTTTGTTCTACGGCGTTCAGCGCCGTGTCTCGGTTCTCGGCGTAATTGCAGTTGGTGCTATAACGATTACATGGTTCCATGCTGCCATTACGGCGTTTCTTGGTGACTTGCTATGGCGATTTGCGCAAGTCGACCTCAATCTTGGAGGGAGGGCACCCTCAATTTTGTATTTGTTTGAGAAATTGGCCGACCCAAGCTATTGGCTGCCAAAAGGTTACGGAGAGTTCTATGCTATTTATGGAGCGGCGCCACATTCATTTCCGACCATGATTTATCTTTATGGTGGCATTATCGGTCTCATGCTCTATGGGATTCTTCTTGTTGGGCCGCTATGGCAACTCGGAAAGCTCGTGTTTTCTAGGCGTGCCGACTCTATTCAACGGATTGCGTTTTTTTCTAGTTCTTTCGCTTTTGCACTTTTAATGACACAACCAGTAATTTCTCACGAGATCTTTTGGTTGTTCACCGGTTTTTCTGTAGGGGTTATTTGTCGCACAAGTTATCAGCGAACTCCGGTGAGAGGTGTCGCTGTTAGCCCAGCGAAGTCGGTGCAGCAGACTCGAATTCCGCAGAACATTATGATGTAACAAATTATTCTGCATTCAGCCACGCAGGATGATGCCAAGACGGTACGCCACCCGCGCGCGCAACCTCGGTATCTTTTTTGAAAGTTGCGACGGTCGATGCCAACAAATTGGACGCGCAGGCCCGGCGTGTCCCGATTGTCTATGACCACCGTAGGCTGCTATCGCAAGTATATGGTCGATTTGTCGCTCAATCGTAAACCGAGTCAGAAAAGTATCGCGTGCATTACGTTTAATCATAGACAAGTAATCGGGCTGGTTTTTTAGTGCCGTGAGAATGTTCCACATGTCAGTATCAAAATCGCTCAAGCGTACAAGGAACCCATCTAATCCATGTGTAACCATTTCTCTCATGGCTCCGCGACCGTTACTCGCTATAGGAATGACTCCATAGGCTTGCGCTTCAATAATTGTCATTGGACATCCTTCGGTCCGCGATGGAAAGAGCAAGACATCGGACTCGCGTAGTACGCTCAGAAATTGCTCACGCGGAACCCGGCCGTGCACTTTTAGCCAAGATCTGTCTATTTTTGTGGCCTCTCCCAACAAACGGCCATCACCAAAGCAATCGACGGTAAGCCATTCGAGATCCGGGGGTGCGTTTTTGATAGCTCGAATCAACAAGTCTGCACCTTTTACCCGAGTCCAACTGCCAGCGAATACGGCTCTGAGATTCGGCCGGTCGCTCGTTTGATCGAAAAGTTGATTGGCATTCACAGGATCGTGAATTCCGTTTTGCACAATCTTTATCTTCGCCGGATTGACGCCTTTCCGTACTAGCCGTTCCCACATATCTACCGATAAGGCAAAAATGTGATCGATATGCTCATGATTAGTAATCGCTAACTCGAAAGTGGCCCAGTTTAAGGTGTGACAGATAACGGCTTTGGTACCAGTCAGAAGAGGGAAGGCAGCTTGAAGGTAGGGATGGTCATTGTTCAAGGTCAAATCCGGACAGACGGCGGCATGGTACTCGCGCACGAGCGACAAACCAGCCGCAGCAGAGACCTCAGGACCGATGCTTACATTATGTATTCCGTTGTCCCTATACCAGTCACTAAAACATGAGGGCGGAGAAAGGTAGTGTACGTCGTGGCCGTGTTTGGCAAGAGCAGTGGCGATGTCTCTTGATACCGTACTGATACCTTGGCCGAGTTCTGGGGGCCAGCAGCAACCGATTAGTATCTTCATTCGTGTATTGATCCGGTGATGACTTGAATGACAGATAAGATGCCGTAAGTTCGCGTTCTCGAACTGGACGGTTCATTTCGCCGAGCATCATAAAGGATAACTTGAAGCATCGGTCCACCGAGCGACGTCTCTACTGGCTAATCCGTGAAGGATGGAAGCTAACGTGCCGCTTCGCACGGCGCCTCCCATGACGCCGCGACGCGTCGAGAATTGTGCAGCCGATGGTTCACTTAATTGAGCGGTGAGGGCGTTGATGAAAATATTGTTTTTATCTCATTATTTCCCACCAGAAGTGAATGCGCCGGCTTCACGGACCTTCGAGCACTGTAGACAGTGGACTCAAGATGGGCACGAAGTGACGGTCGTTACGTGTGCCCCAAACCATCCGAGCGGAAAAGTATTCGAAGGCTACCGCAATGCGCCTTTTCAGAGAGAGACGCGAAACGGAATCGCGATTGCCAGGGTATGGTCATTCGTGACGCCAAACGAGGGGTTCCTGAAGAGGACACTAAATTACATATCGTTCATGATCAGTTCATTGTTGGTTCTGCCTGCGCTCGGAAAGGCTGATGTGGTGATTACGACTTCTCCGCAGTTCTTTAATGGGCTGGCAGGTATTGTTGCGAGCCGAATAAAACGGTGTCCTTGGGTTCTAGAGGTTCGTGACCTTTGGCCCGAATCGATAATTGCGGTGGGTGCTATAAAAAACCCTTTTGTAATTCGTTGCCTCCAGCGGTTAGAGAGGCTCGCCTACGATCGCGCAGACGCGGTCGTGGTTGTGACTGATGCATTCAAAAGATACATGGTAAGCATGGGCGTACCAGAAGAAAAAATCGCGGTGGTAAAGAATGGTGTAGACCTCTCGTTCTTCGTCAAATCGAAGAATGCATTTGCGTATAAAGCATCGCTTGGGCTGGAAGGGAAGTTCGTCGCAGCGTATTTCGGCACACACGGAATGGCACACCATTTGGAGACGATACTTGAAGCGGCGGAGTTTTTGAGGGAATACAGTGACATTGCTATTCTTATGGTTGGGGACGGGGCCGAGCGAATGCGCTTGCTCAAAATCAGGGAGGAAATGCGGCTAAGTAATGTCATCATGTTGCAGCAGCAACCAAAAGAGCGTATGCCACACCTGTGGGGAAGTTGCGACGCTAGCTTGGTTCTGCTGCGAAAGTCAGAATTATTTAAGACCGTAATCCCATCAAAAATCTTCGAAAGCATGGGCATGGAGTGCCCGATAGTTCTCGGAGTCGAAGGAGAAAGCGCAGAGATTGTCAATGATGCTCAGGCGGGCATCTGTATTCCACCCGAAGATGCACGAGAGCTTGCCTCGGCGATTTTAAAACTCCGAAACGATCGAGAGCTGGGGCGGATGCTGGGAAAGAATGGTCGGCGCTATGTGGCGAACAACTTCGACAGGACTGTGCTAGCCCGAAAAATGCTTGAGCGCTTAAGCGCTACGGTGATCCGTGCAAATCGCCTGTGACACGCGTTTCAAACGTAAAGGCTCAGCCCATGCAATTTACCGAAGCGATAAATAATAAAAGTAAGTGGCAGGAATCTCCCTGGTTTTGGCTGTGGCTTTTGATCGGAATGTCGGCCGCCATCGGATTATGTTGGGATGGCGTCGAATTAATGTATCGATACTGGATCGGCAGAGACGAATATAGCCATGGCATATTGATTCCATTCATCGCAGCATATTTGATCTGGCAAAAACGTCATCAGCTGTCTCATCTGCCATATTGCGGCGCGTGGTTCGGCGTTGCGCTGACCTCCTTTGGACTCATTGTATTTTACGCGGGCGAGC
>JAOZVT010000849.1 GCA_025869455.1 Prosthecobacter sp. | reverse complement strand
AGGGTACCTGCCTGAGCCAGACTGATTAAGCAAAAGGAAGCGACGGCACCTAGACTGATGCGACGCAACCAACGGGAGTGGGTGTGTGTTTGATGGTCCATGGGAATACATAAGCATGGACAGGCGCAGTGTGATGCGCGTGGCTTGGCATAGAGTGAGCCTTATTTTGCCCTGCTCTTTAAAGCTGCATCTCTGCGGCTAGATCCTTTACCGTATGGGCATCTAGCACATCAAAGAAGGCGCGCTGTGCCTTGAAGAGGAGAGGCTTTAGCTGGCACCCCTTGGTGATGGGGCAGGTGTTGGTGCTGGGGGTAAAGCACTCCACAAGGTCACGACTTTCGGTATAACGCACGATTTCACCAACTTTCGTATGGGCTGTGTGTGCTGCCAATTGGAGTCCACCACCAGTGCCGCGGCTGGTCGTTAACCATCCTGCTTTGGTTAAGGCCTTGGCCACTTTGGCGAGGTGATTCAACGAGATACCATAAAATTCGGCCATCTCACGCGTGGTGACTTTCTGTCCTGGATGACTCATCATGTAAATGAGGATCCGGAGGGCATAGTCGGTGTGGTAGGTGAGTTGCACGTGCGTTTGAGAAACTTAGTGCGCTGAAACTTTTTTGCAAAGAAGTGAAATATTGCTTTTCTCAATAGGTATATATTATACCTATTGAATATGAGCGCGTCAAATCTACCCCAGCTTGAAGACCTTCAGGGGCCTGCGGAGATCGAAATATTGGTGAATGCCTTTTATGAAAGGGTGAAGGATGATGAGCTCTTGGGCTTCATCTTTGAAAAAGTGGCGGCGGTGGATTGGGCCAGCCATTTGCCCAGGATGTATGCTTTTTGGGAAAAGGTACTGTTTAGAACGGGCAGCTACACAGGGAATCCCCTGGCGGTGCATGCGCGTTTGTTGCCTCTGACTTCCATGGGACGACCGCAGTTTGATCGTTGGTTAGAGATCTTCCAAGGAACGGTGAATGATCTCTTTGCGGGCCCGAATGCGGAACACATCAAAAACAGCGCCAGCGACATGGCCAACGTCATCTACAGCCGACTCAATGGAGTGGCAGATCCTCGCTTTGATCCTGCAAATTTGACGCCTGAACAACGCCTGCGCTACGCATCCTATCGTGAGGCGTGAATGAAGCAGAATACCATTTTGTGCGGGTGCTTCTGTCGCTCGCGCAATTCGACCAACCAACCTAGAACCAACCAAAAATGAAGAAAACCATTGCTCTCCTTATTGTTAGTCTCTGCCTAAATATTTCGGCTGCTGAGCCTGTCAATTCCAGTTCCCCGAATGCCATCTGCCCAATCACAGGCAAGGCCGCCAATCCGGCGATCACCACTGTTTACGAAGATAACACGTATGCCTTTTTTGATGAGGCGAGTCGGGCAAAGTTTGAGGCTGATCGTACGGCGAGCCTGTACCAGCAGTTGGGTGGTAAGGCTGCGCTTGAGGCAGCGGTGGAGCTTTTTTATGTGAAGGTGTTGGCTGATGATCGTGTGAAGCACTTCTTTGATGATGTCAGCATGATCAAACAGAAGCGGAAGCAGAAGGAATTCCTTTCCGCAGCTCTCGGCGGTCCTATTCCCTACACTGGGAAAGATCTACGCAAAGCGCATGAGGACATGAATCTCACCGACGTACATTTCAATGCGATTGCGGAGCATCTGCAAGCGACTCTGGAGGAACTGAAAGTGGACAAAGCCTTGATTACTCAAGCGATGTCGATTGTAGGCAGCACTCGCAATGCGGTGTTGAATCGTCCCGAGGCAACGAAGCCTTGATGGTGAGTTAAGCGATAAGCAGAAGAGCCTGATCTCGTGCAGCGCATCGAGATCAGGCTTTGATTATTTTGCTGTTTTTGTTAGGCGGATTTCAAGTGTTTTTCGACTTCGATGATGCGCATCGGTATGGGTTTGCCTTGAGCGCGAACCGTGATTTTATCTCCGACTCGGCGATGAAGGACGGCTTGAGCCACAGGTGCATCTACGGAGATGCGTCCAGCGGTTATATCAGCTTCATGAGCTGGGACGATTTGAATGAGGAGTTCTGAATCTTCAGAGGATTCAGGAGCGTCAATGGTACGCAAACGGATGCGATCATAATATGTTATTTTTGTCATGGTCTTTGTTAGGTTAAAGGTTGGGGCTGTGGTCTTGACACACAGGCATGATGATGGGGTCAGACAGGAATGACTGGCTGACTGGTGAAGGGGGTTGGCGTTAGAGATTAACCCTGCGTTGTACGGTCAGTGCTGATCTCCGCGATGATGTACCCAGGGTATGACTTTCTGAGTTCTTCGGACACCTGCTGGATAGCGTCTGACTCTGTCAGGGCCATCGTTCGGTATTTGAACTCAGTAGAGAGGGAGCCATAAGCGGTTTGTTGGATGAGCTTGCCCGTGATGATCCAATTTTGCTCCACGGTGGGCGGAGGAAATAAAGGGGCAAAGAGACGTGGCAATTCAGCCGAGCCTAGGATGAATGTTTTGAAGCTGCTTAGAAGTGCTTTGAAAGAGCGAGTCTGGGGTATGAGGGCGCGCTCATGGGACGCCGATGAATGGACGTGATTCATGATGAAAAAAACAAAATATGCGGCAACGCTCCAGGCGTGCAGCAGGATTGAAAATGTGCCTGTTCAGTGAAGCGGATCAGTCCCAGAAGAACACTGGGGCTGTCCGCTTAAGCCCGGCTTGCGCCCATACGGTGGCACTGAGGCATGCCTTCACACTTCGCGACCGGATTGGCGCGATGGTTTGTGTGCGGAGCCTCTTTTCTCACGATAAAAGAATTTACCTTTTGATTTGAAAAAGGCAAGACTTCTCTAGCGAATGTTTGCGAACTATTGGTTAGGTGTGGCGGTGGCTTTCGCTGAGGCTAAGGCTGGTTCCGCTCGATGAACGGATAAAATCTGGCAGAGCCGGATCAGGTCATCTTCCGTGATGTCCACAAAGGAATCCAGGCTCTGAATAGCTTTAACAATCTCTTCATGAGTCGGTTCTTGTGCCTTGGCGATGGGAGACTTTTCCTGTGGCCTACGTGTGAGAAAAGCTGGGTAGCGTCTCCAATGGAAGCAGGCATTCAGCAGGATGGCCAGAGTGACCATGAGTGTGGCATTGACCAGGATAGGGAAGACTACAAATCCATAGCCGAGGTCATGCACGGTTTGCCCTCCGATGACGGCTGTCAGTGCGGTAGCCCCACCTGGTGGGTGGATGCATTTCAACTGATGCATGACGCCAATGGATAAGCCTACGGCGCAGGCTGCTGCCAACTCAGGTTGTGCAATATGGCGCGCACAGAATACGCCGATGAAAGCTGAGAGTCCGTGACCTGCAATGACAGGCCAAGGTTGTGATAGCTGACCGTGTGGAACAGCGAAAAGCAGCACGGCACTGGCCCCCATGGAGGCAACGACAAAACTGCCGCCGATGCCGTCCAGGCCCAGGCGATCTGTGACGATGAGAAGCCAGATGGAAAAGATGCCGCCGAGTGTGGAGATGAGCTTCTCTTGGAGGCTCACCACACTCAGTTCAAACCCGAGTCTTTCTTTCCAAGAACTCATCTTAACTAGGGGAATGGAGGGCGGCGGGTTCTCGGCCCCACCATTCGCTATAGAGCATTCCGAAGTCGATCTCTTCTCTTTGATGTCGTTTAAATCCCTCTTTTTGTAGGAGGGGCGCTGGATTGACAATGCTGCGTGCTTTGATGTGGGTGGCTTGACCAAAGACGACATATAAAAAGCTCACGATCAATTTTGAACGAAACCTGCTGAAGCCAGATTCTGCGATGCAATAATCTGCGCCTAACCATTCAGCTTTAGGCGTGGCGGCTTGGGATATTTTGGGAATCAAAAGTTCGAGTTCGCTTTTTTGAAAGCAGTCCAAAAAAAAGCAGGTAACGACAAGATCAAATGCCTGTGTCGGAGGAACCCACTCCAGTGCGTCGGCCTGGATGAAAGTAATATTTTGCTCATCCAGTCCAGCGCGTTTCAAGCGGTGGCGAGCCTGGTTTAGCATGCCTTCACTGATATCTACTAGAGTGATTTTCGAGTATGGAAACTGGTGACAGAACTCGACGAAAAAGCGCCCGTTGCCTTCCCCAAAAATGAGGGTGTTTTTGGGCGCTCGAATTCTGTCCAGAAAGGCGGTTCGACAACGCTGAAGCTTGTTTCCGGCAAACAGCCATTCCATCCAGTGGTAATGCGGTGCCAGGGTGTCGAAACTCATGGCTGCAATGAAGGTGGAGTCACCTTGCTTACAAGTGTGAGTATCGCGAATGGAGTTGTGTTGATCGTTTTAGGGTTTTTCAAGTCGTGAGCCGAATATATCGTGCGACGATATATGTCAATCATATCTCATAAGCTGGCATGATTCGTGATGCAGTTTGTGCGACGTTTATGGCGAAACCTAAACCCCAACCCATTACCCAAGCCCAGTACGAGACATTGGCCTCTTTCCGCTTTGCGCTGAGGAGGTTTCTGAGATTCAGCGAACAGGCTGCTCAATCTGCGGGGATCACACCCCAGCAGCATCAGGCTCTTTTGGTCATCAAGGGATTTCATGATCGCAACCGCGTGACCGTGGGG
>JAOZVT010000848.1 GCA_025869455.1 Prosthecobacter sp. | reverse complement strand
CCCACGATGTCTGGCGCAAGAGCCTTGGACACAGAGGAAAGAGGATCCACAGCAGGGTAGATGCCCAACTCAGCCAAGGAACGCTCAAGCACAACCGTGGAGTCAAGGTGAGCGAAAGTGTTAGCAGGAGCCGGATCGGTAAGGTCATCCGCAGGCACATAAACAGCCTGGAAGGAAGTGATGGAACCGCTCTTGGTCGAAGTGATTCGTTCCTGCATGGCACCCATTTCTGCGGCCAGTGTCGGCTGGTAACCCACAGCGGAAGGTGTGCGTCCAAGAAGAGCGGACACTTCAGAACCAGCCTGGGAGAAACGGAAGACGTTGTCCACGAACAGAAGAACATCTTGGTTCTTCTCGTCACGGAAGTACTCAGCCATGGACAGAGCGGAAAGAGCAACGCGAAGACGAGCACCTGGAGGCTCATTCATCTGGCCGTAAACAAGAGCCACTTTCGATCCTGGCTCGCTGATGTAACCACCCTGCTCATTGCGGACGATGTCGTGACCGTTTTTCTTCACCTTGATAACGTCGGACTCGATCATTTCATGGTAAAGGTCGTTACCTTCACGGGTACGTTCACCCACACCGGCGAACACGGAGAAACCACCGTGGCCTTTAGCGATGTTGTTGATGAGCTCCATGATAACCACGGTCTTACCCACACCAGCACCACCGAAAGCACCCACTTTACCACCCTTGGTGAAAGGGCAGATAAGGTCGATCACCTTGATCCCTGTTTCCAGGATCTGAGCAGAAGGGTTTTGGTCAACCAGCGTTGGAGCTGGGCGGTGAATCGGATAACGCTTGCCTGTCGCTGGAGTCGGCTGGTCATCAATGGCGTCACCTGTGACGTTGAAAATACGACCCAAGACTTCTTCACCCACAGGAACGGTGATTGGTGCTCCAGTATCCAGCACGTCAAGACCGCGCTTGAGACCTTCCGTAGAAGACATAGCCACAGAACGGACCCAGCCGTCACCCATGTGACTCTGAACTTCGCAGACGAGACGAACGCTCTTACCGCCGAGATCGAAATGGATCTCCAGCGCGTTGTAGATTTCTGGCAACTTGCCAGTAGCTGAGAAATCTACGTCCACCACGGGACCGATGACTTGAACGATTTTGCCGATGTTGCTCATGGGTTGATTTGAAATTAAAGAGTTTAAAAGTGAGGACTACTCCAGAGCCATCTTGGCAGTTGTGATTTCGAGGAGTTCGTTGGTGATAGCGGCCTGACGCAGCTTGTTGTATTCGAGGCTGAGATCCTTAAGCATCTGCTTAGCGTTATCCGTAGCGTTCTTCATGGCGACCATTCGGCTGCTGTGCTCAGAAGCACGCGCTTCAAGAATCATCTGAAAAACAGTGCTGTTCACATACTGAGGCAACACGGTTTCAAAAACCGTCGCAGCATCAGGCTCGAAAACGTAGTCAGGAATATTCGCAGGATCGACTTCCTTGGAGGTTTCGTCAAAATTGCGCTTACCGCCCAGAGTTACCGGATTCACAGGGAGCACCTGCTCCATGGAAGGAATTTGGGTGACCGTGTTGATGAAGTTATTGAAAGCGACCAGCACTTTTTTGTATTCGCCCGTCAGGAACTTTTCCTGGAGAAATTTGGCGACTGGCCGGACTTCCACAAACTTCGCTGGATCTTTGATTGGGAAATCTGCAATCAAGTTTTTACGCAGACGGGACAGCCCTTGGGTCGCCTTACGTCCGATGGTGACGAACTCGACTTCACCTTCAAGATTGGCATTCACCACTTTCTTGAGAAGGTTGGTATTCAAGGCACCGCACAGACCTTTGTCAGTGGCGACGACCAAGACCAAGATCTTGTCACCAGTACCTTCAGAGAAATAAGGATGAACACCTTCTTCAGCACTCGTTTTGAGGCTGACGAGGATTTTGTTCATCAACTCAGCGTAGGCACGGCCATTGGCGGCCTGATCCTGCGCTTTTTTCATCTTGGCAGCCGCGACGAGCTGCATGGCCTTGGTGATCTGGGCCGTGTTTTTGACCGATTTGATTCGGCGGCGGATGTCGCGGGTGGATGGCATGGGAGCGTAGAGCTAAGAGCGTGTGGGCAGGTTGCCTGTTTGACTTACTTCCAGGCGGCTTTGAAGTCTTCGAGGGCGGTCTTGATATCGGCTTCGACATTGTCGAGGGCCTTCTCATTAGCGAGCTTCTCAAGAAGCTCAGCCTTGCGCTCGGTGAGGTAAGTTTCCAACTTGGCCTGGCATTCTTTGATCCGGTCAACTGCGACGGAGTCAAAGTAACCCTTCTGCATGGCGTAAAGGGAAATCACCATGATGGGGAGGCTCTTCGGCTGATACTGCTGCTGCTTGAAGAGTTCCACAATACGAGCACCGCGATCAAGTTTAGCCTTGGTAGCTGCGTCCAGATCTGAACCGAACTGAGCGAAGGCAGCCAATTCACGGAACTGAGCCAGATCCAGCTTCGTCGTGCCAGACACTTTCTTGATGGCCTTGGTCTGAGCAGCAGACCCCACGCGTGACACCGAGAGACCCACAGAAATAGCTGGGCGGATACCCTGATAGAAAAGGTCAGTTTCCAGGAAGATCTGACCATCTGTGATGGAGATCACGTTGGTCGGGATGTAAGCAGAAACGTCACCAGCCTGGGTTTCGATGATCGGCAGAGCGGTCAAGGAACCACCACCGTAGTTTTCGTTCACACGAGCGGAACGCTCAAGCAACCGTGAGTGGAGATAGAACACGTCACCAGGATAAGCTTCACGGCCAGATGGGCGCTTGAGCACCAGGGAAACTTGACGATAAGCAACAGCCTGCTTGGAAAGGTCATCAAAGACGATCAAGGCGTCCTGGCCCTGGTCCATGAACCACTCACCAATGGCGCAACCTGTGTAAGGAGCGAGATACTGGTTCACCGCGCTGTCGGAAGCCGAAGCATTCACGATCACGGTGTATTCCATAGCACCGGCGTCTTCCAGAGTCTTCACTACGCGAGCCACGTTGGACTGCTTCTGGCCGATAGCGACGTAGATACAATAGAGAGGCTTGTGGCCCTGAAGTTTACCCTGTTCAGCGGCTTTGTTCTGCTGAGCCTGGGAAATGATGGTGTCCACAGCAATGGTGGTTTTACCCGTGGAACGGTCACCGATGATCAACTCACGCTGGCCACGGCCAATCGGAATCATCGCATCAATGGACATGATCCCGGTCTGCACAGGGACAGACACCGACTTACGGGTAATGATACCAGGGGCAAGTTTTTCAACAGGATACTGAGCTTCACCTTGGATCGGGCCTTTGCCGTCCAGAGGCTCACCCAGAGTGCTTACCACACGGCCAAGAAGGCTTTTGCCAACAGGAACGGAGAGGAGACGACCCGTGGTTTTCACTTCGTCACCTGCCTTGATGCCTTCGGAAGAGCCGAGCAACACGCAGCCGACTTCGGTTTCTTCGAGGTTCAGCGCCAGACCATAAAGTCCGCCTGGGAACTCGATCATTTCGTTGAGCATCACATCGCTCAAACCTTCGATCTTAGCTGCGCCGTCACCGATCTCGCGGACCACGCCGACATTGGATTTGGTGACCGCCGTTTTGAGTCCGGCGATTTGGGATTCGATCTCCTGGAGGATGTTGCTCATGATGACTGCTGGTTTTGAAAAGGGATTTAATGAACCACTAAGATTGACTGGAAGGCGCTATCAAAAAAGGCCAAGTGAAAATTAGTGTCTTTGTGGGGCAATAGTGATTAAGAAAGAGAGGCTTTGAGGGCTTCGAGACGGGCTTTAACGGAACCATCCCAAACATCGCTACCGACCTTGACTCGGACTCCTCCGAGAAGTTCAGGCTTGATGTGAAATTCGAGGGCTAACTCACGACCATACTTTTGTGAGAGACTCTTCTTCAATCCTGATTGTAAATCTTCGGTCAAGAAAGTAGCGCTCTCTACAACTGCACGCTGACTGTCAACTTCGTTACGCACAAGCGAAGCGAAGGAGTCCAGCATGGCAAGGTAGCCACGGGGCTTGGTGGTGATGATTTTATTCACCACAAGACGCACCCGAGAGTCGTCCAACTGGCCATTCACCAGACAGACACGAAAAAGCTGGCGTGAGGTGCGGCGGACTTCCTTGCTGATTTTCATAATCGTGAGAGCGAGGGAAAATTACAGACTGACCTGAGCGGTGGTTTCCTGATTGATGCGGGCTTGATCATCAGCGTTAAGCACCTTGCCAGTCACCCGTGTCGTTGCGTCGGTGATCATGCGGCCAAATTGACTCTTCAGTTCAGACATCAATTGCGCGTGCTCCTGCTGAGCAGCTTCGCGGGCTTTCACCAAGATTTGACCGGCTTCCTGAATAGCTTCCTGTTGGCGCTTCTCGGCAAGGGATTTAGCACTGTCACCAGCCTCTTTGACCAGGCGGTTTGCATCGTCATTTGCCTTATCCACAATGGATTGGGCATTTTTCTCGGCTTCCGCCAAGTCACGAGCGATTTTCTCCAACTTGGATTCGCCATCGGAAATGCGCTGACGGCGCTGCTCAAGCATGGCCAAGATCGGGCCGAATGCTTTGGCCTTCAGCACATAGAACACGACGAGGAAAATCAAGACCTGTGCGATCAGCTTTGGCAATTCTAGGCCAAACTGTTCAGCAATGTCGGAG
>JAOZVT010000847.1 GCA_025869455.1 Prosthecobacter sp. | reverse complement strand
CTTCCGATCTCCTAATTTGACCAGTTTCCCCAAAGGCATTCTAAAGTCTTTCTTGGGCGGGTGGATCATCCTTTCCATGTCAGGCATGAGGGTCATGAGATTACCGACACACAGTTCTTCAGCCTCTAACATATCTCGAAGTTCACGTTGGTAATCAGCATGATGTTCCTGATAATGCCGCTTCAAGCCTTTTGCATTAAGGTGCGGAGACAAAGCCTCAAAGGGAAACCCCAGCGGCTCTTGCATCATGGACACCCCAATGTGAGGCGGTGCAAATTCACGGGCGAAAGCCGTGCCAGCTAGGGCTGATGTGGCCGTGGAAATGAATCCTCGCCGTGTGATGGCCGAATATTGCATTTTTCGAGATTACCCGAATTCAAAATAAATGAACAATAGGTATTTCTCAGATTATTACGAGCTGTTCGGCCAGGTTTTCTAAAATTTGAGACTTAGGGGAGGGCTGTTTTTTCTTTCGGAGATACAAAATAGAGGAGCAGTCCCACCGCAATCGTTCCCAAACCCGCCAGTGATTCCGAGGGGCGTTCTTGCCAGACAAAAATCAGCATCCACAGACTGATGCCCAGAAAAATGAGCGGCGTGAGGGGATAACCCCAGCAACGCACAGGGCGGGGGAGGTCTGGCTGGGTCCAGCGCAGGATCATCATGCCTAGGACGGTGGCAAAGGAGCATAGCTGAATGCTGAATTGCACATAGTTCATGACCGAGTCAAAACTGGCTGTTTTCAGCAAGGTGACGACAATGATCAACTGAAAAAGCAGAGCCACTAACGGGACTCCGCGTGAAGTTTTATAGGCAAAGGGGCGCAAGAGAACCAAATCTTGTCCCATGGCCATGGTGACTCTTGGCCCGACCCAAGTCATGGCGCTGATGCTGGAGACCAGCCCTAGACAAATCAGGCCAGACATCAGGTTGCCACCGATTTTTCCAAAAATGAAGTCGGCGGCCACGTGCCCCACTTCTAT
The DNA here is from genome assembly GCA_025869455.1 of Prosthecobacter sp. Classification (GTDB taxonomy): domain Bacteria; phylum Verrucomicrobiota; class Verrucomicrobiia; order Verrucomicrobiales; family Verrucomicrobiaceae; genus Prosthecobacter. The sequence continues at coordinate 3,709 of JAOZVT010000847.1, read as the reverse complement.
TTTTCCTTCCAAGGCACTCATGGGAGCTGCCCATAAAAAGACAGCGTTCAAGCCAATGTAGAGAACGGTGACGAGTGCGGTGCCCAGGGCGATCGCACGCGGCACATTACGTTTGGGTTCACGGATCTCGCCGATGATGTAGGTGGCTGCATTCCAGCCTGCGTAGGCATACATCACATAGACCAGACTGATGGCGAAAGACCGACTGGTGATCAAAGCACCATCTCCAGCCACGGGGGTGAAAGTAACCGATTGTCCCTCACCTAAAACCACCCCAGCCACAATGAAGGTGAGGATCAACGTCACCTTTCCCCAGGTCGCTAAATTTTGAAATCGAGCCGCTACCTGAATGCCTGCAATGTGGACCAGCGTGACCGCGATACTGACCCCAATGGAGAGCTGAATCGCTGAAGTCTGCGGGAAAATACCAGTGAAGTATTTACCAAAAGCCATGGCAGCCAAGGCAATAGGAGCGGCAAACCCAACGGTGGATGATAGCCATCCCGCAACAAAACCCACTGCGGGATGAAAAATACGGGACAGAAAATGATACTCGCCACCGGATCTCGGCAGTGCGGCGGCCAGTTCGCCATAAGCTAGCGCCCCACAGAAGGCACAAAGACCACCAACCGCCCAAAGGGACACAATCGCAAATCCAGAAGGTAATCCTCCCACTTGGTAGCCCAAACTGGTGAAGACGCCGGTGCCAATCATGTTGGCGACCACAACGGCCGTGGCAGTCAGCAAAGAAACACCAACACGAGAAGAGGGAGCAGTGTCAGGCATAGACCAGCGTTTTTTAAAACTGTGCCCTTGGGTCTAGGAAGAACACCCAAACCGTGAAGCTCGCGAAAGTGCTTCATCCGCGCTTAGATGCAAGTGCTCTGGGAACCCTTTGCTATACTCGCCGCGTGCGGCGAGCGATTAAACCCACCAAAGCCAACAGGAGGAACATTCCACGGGAAGGTTCCGGTGCAGAGGCAATGCCGTCCAAAATCGTACTATTTCCGCCTGAGATGTCTGAATTCAGCCGAGTTGTGCTGAAAACAAAGCGGTCCAGGGCCAAGCCGCCTTCACGGTTGCCAATGGTGAAAGTGACTGACAGAGGTGTTTCCTCACTGGCACCTGAAACGACGAAGGTGAGGGGACTGGTGGAGGTACCAGAAAGCTGCCCTTCATCCCAGTAGAAGTAGAGTCCTTCATTGGGATTTGGCGTGGGACTGTCACTGGGTAAATGGCCTTGGGATGGTACGTGTTGGGCGAACCAGTCGGTGTCTGCTCCCCCACCTAAAGCCGCCGCAATCCCAAAATCTCTGGCAATGAAAAACGAATCCTCGTTGCCGTAACTCGGCGGATCAGAGGTCGAACGATCATACATCGAATACTTCGTGTAGATGTAATAGGTGCCATCTGCGATGAATTGCAGATCATAAGTCACAAAAGAAGTAGGACTGCCTCCATTATTGGCATAGATGGCGTCACCGACGGCATTGGAACCATCCGGGATGAGTTTTTGGCCTGCCGTGGTGGAAATCGTGGACCAATTGCTCCCTGTCAACGTACTGTAATCCTCGGCCTCAAACGCAAACGTGCCCGCCTCTTGCTGCAACAGTGTCGCACCGAAACAAACATGAACGCAGAATAGCCAAGCTGCGAAGCCGAAAATCACCCTGAACATGCCTTTATAAGGCCATCTCGGTGCCGGAGAGTCAATCCCTTTTTCCTAATGTTCCTGATAAAAATACTTATCCTTTTGCCTCTGCGGCAAGGCTCAGTATCACAATAACACAGCCCTTGCGCATGAATGCAGAGCTTTTCGGGCTTGGCAAAGGAGCGGATAACCGACAAACTAGCCTCGGTCTCGTCGTTAGATATAAATTCCATTAGAAATCATGCCTCGCAAACACAGCCACATTGCCCCCGACTGGTGGGATTACACCACGCTCGAAAATGATCTCATCAACGACGCGGCTCGCCTCACTGAGCGTGATCTGCGCCAGCTTTCACGTCCTGGTTTCAAGGTGGTCATGTATGACACCCTGGAAGACTTCTATCTAGCAGAAGCCCTGGAATACATCCATGCCTGGAAACAGGCCAGCGCTGACAACCCGGCGGGTATTTGTGGTCCTGTGGGGCCGACAGAGCAGATGCCTCTCGTGGCTCGCTTGGTCAACGATATGGGCATCTCCATCAAGGACGGCCACTTTTGGGGCATGGATGAATGGTATGACCCTGAGACCAAAAAGGAAGTTACCATGGAACATCCGCTTTCCTTTGAGAAAGCGGATCGTGAACTCTGCTTTGATCGCATCCAGAAAAAACTGGTCATGCCTGATGCGCAGATGCATTTCCCCAAGGCCGATGTCACGGATTATGTGAAAAGCTGGCATTCCGGCGTGCGCTGCATCGTCATGCAGGGCGGGCAGGGAGACATCAAGCATTGGGCTTTCAATGATCCGCTCAAGCGTTCCGGTAAATGGAAAGCCGAACCACCACCACCGGCTGAATATCGTAAGCTGGGCACCCGCATCGTGGACCTGCACCCGATCACCCTCTCTCAAAACGCCCGCACCTCCGGCGGCGGAAACATCACCATGGTGCCACAAATGGCCATCACGGTGGGCCCTAAGGAAACCTGGATGGCAGAAAAAGTCAGCATCTGGCAGGCCGGTATGCATGACAATCCATTGGGCCAACGTCTGACTGCCCTCATGATTTCCAAGCGTCTGGCGGATTCATCCGTGCCGATGTCCCTCCTGGCAGATCATCCAAACGTACAGTTCAACTACTTCCGGGGTGGCCTGGGCAGTTGTGCAGTCGAGATGCACTGAAGCTGTTGTTAAGTTTTATCGTCAACCCGTGCGGTCTCTGTGATCGCACGGGTTTTCTTTTGGGCACGGGTGTGACTTTGAGAGTGATGTTTTCCTCGCTTGTTTGCGTGCTGTTGAGATCATTCGTGCGCGGGAATGTCAGGTGTGGTCTGAGACGGGCGTTTGTTCTCAACGCATGACTGCACTCTCACTTCTCGCCGCGCTGGCGATGCAACTTCCAGGCACTGCTCCTTTGGAGCCAAAGGCCGATTTTTCGACCGAGATGGTGGCTGGAATTGATCGTTTCTTGCTCAGAGAAACGGAGGCATCAAAGAAAACACGTGAAGCTTATTGGACTCGGGATCTGAGTTCGCCCCAGGCCTATGAGAAGTCCATTTTGCCTAACCGAAAGCATTTAAGCGAGATTCTTGGCGTGGTGGATGAAAGGTTGCCCATTTCTGCCTTGGAGTTGGTAGGGGATACGCAGACTTCTGCCGTGGTGATGGAAACCGAAAGCGCGACGGTGCAACGTGTCCGCTGGCCTGTGCTGGAGGGCGTGCATGGAGAAGGGCTGCTGATTCAGCCGAAAGGTCCGGTGCTGGCTCGCATTGTCTATCTTCCGGATGCCGATACCACGCCGGAGCAATTGCTGGATGCGACCTTGGCTTATGCAGGAGCGCAAATCGTGATTCCCATGCTGATCTCGCGGGACTCAACGTACTCGGGCAGCGAGCGGCTTGGCATTCAGACCAATCTTCCGCATCGGGAATGGATCTATCGTCAGTCGTTCATTCTGGGCAGACACATCATTGGTTATGAACTTCAAAAAGTTCTATCCCTGGTGGATTGGTTTTCGGCTCAACCCACCAAGTTACCGGTGTGTGTCGCAGGTTTGGGGG
>JAOZVT010000846.1 GCA_025869455.1 Prosthecobacter sp. | reverse complement strand
ATTGGGGCGGGACAGGGCCACTGGCTGATGACTCACTCTTTTTTGGTGGATCGACTCGGCTAACATCGGCCAATAATTTGACGGCTGATACGAGCTTTAGTGGCATCACCTTTAACAGTGGGGCAGGAGCTTTTACCTTGTCAGGGAATCGTATCACTCTGGCAGGCAGTCTCACGAACAACTCCAGTAACACTCAGGTCTTGAGCCTGCCGCTTCTGCTGAATTCCACCCAAAGTTTTGATGCTGCCTCAGGCAGTTTGACCCTTAGTGGCGTGATCAGTGGTGTGGGTGGATTGACGAAGTTAGGTGCCCAAACGCTTACCCTGAATGGTTCTACTGCGAATACGTATAGTGGTTTGACCTCCGTAAGTGCAGGTACCTTGCGCTTGGACAAAACGGCGGGTGTGGATGCCATTGCCGGAAATCTGGAGATCACAGCGGGAGGGAAGGTGACGTTTGGTAAGAATAATCAGTTAGCAGATACCACGATAGTGACCGTGACTGGTGCGGGAAGCGTCTTTAACGGAACTGCAGCCAATGGGGGCCAGTTGTCCGGTATCTCTGAAACCATTGCTGGTCTGACAGTCACAGGTGGCGTTTTTAATGCGGGAGCCAATGCAAATTGGACAATCACAGGCGCTGGTAGTTTCACAGGCGGAGCTGACAATACGATTTTCGTGGGTAACAGCGGTGCTCGATTGTCCTTCGGTAGCCTTAGTCTTTCCAGCATGACGGCCGTAGCTGGGGGAAACGTGGCGACGAACAACAGTTTTACACTGTACGGTAACTCGACAACGTTAAGTTCGATCACGGTAGGTTCTGGCGGACTTAGCCTGGATGGGGCACGTCTGAATCTGCGTCATGGAGGTGGTAGTAACTTGGGTAGCAAGCTCGTGGTCAATGGGGATGTCACAACCATTGGCACTGCTGCTTCTTTCATCACGGAAGATACGGCTGGGGGCACAAGCGGAATGGTGAGGCTGGAACTCAGCAGCAGTACAGACCCGGTGGATCGAGTGTTTAATATTGGGGCCGGAGGAGCTGACCTAACCGTAAATGTCGAAATCACCGATGGGGCCTCCACTCAAGCTGGTATTACAAAGACAGGCAATGGCACACTGACTTTTTCAGGTGCTTATGAAAACACTTACACGGGAACCACAAGCATCAATGCAGGCACGCTCATTTTGGCGCAGTCGGCTGGGGTCAATGCAGTGTCTGGAAACATTTTGGTGAATTCAGGGGGGACTTTGACCCTGAATACCAATGAACAGATCGCCGATACTGCGGGAATCACGGTGGAGACTGGTGGTTCGATCACGGCGCTCAACCGGAATGAGACCTTTGCTTTCTATACCCAGAACGGTGGGGGCTTGTCCGCCAGTGGAAATACTGGACAGATCACCATCACGGGGGCTTTGACTTTGGCGGGAGGAAACCAGTTTACCATCAACAGTCTAACCTCGGCGACGCCAGCTCACTTCCAGGTGGGTAGTGCTGTTTTAACGGGTGCCAATCTCCTCATGGGGGGAAATAATGGGACTGGCAATCCGCGTACTGCACTGACTATCGGCAGCGGTGGACTGAGCATGACTGGCCGGACAATCACAATGTATCGTGGAACCTCTGGTGCCGTCATCAATCTGAATGGAGACTTTACGGGTAACGGGACCAATCTCATCACAGTGGCGATTTCAGGAGACGTCGATCCTGAGTTTAATCTGGGCACTGGAGATCACCAATTCGATGTTCAGAGTGGCATCACGACTATGGATGTCGGAATCGTAGGGATCGGTGGCCTAACCAAGGTGGGTGATGGAACACTCCTTTTTTCAGGAAGCTTGGCCAATACTTACACAGGCACCACGACCATCAGTGGCGGCATTCTCAATTTGAATCAAACGGCAGGAGTTGATGCAATTGCTGGGCTGATTGACGTTCGTACGGGAGGCACCCTAACCTTGAGTGCCGATGAGCAAATGGCCGATACGGTCAGCATTACGGTGAATGGGGGACTTATTTCTCCTATCACGCGCACCGAAACCATCGCCTCCTACACCCAGAATACTGGAGGATTGAATAACAGTGGCAACGTGGGCAACCTCATAGTAAGCGGAACGGTGACTCTGGCCGGCGGCAGCACGATGACGATCAACAGCAGCGCCTCGGCGACTCCTCCTTCCTGGGATTTTGGTGGAGCAGTTCTTACCGGGGCCAATATCCTGATAGGAGGAAGCAATGGCGCAAGCAATCCTAAAACGCGCCTAACCATCCGCAGTGGTGGACTCACTCTGGCAGGTCGTAGTATCACCATGAATTTGGGTGATGCTGGAGTGGAATTGTATTTGTTAGGGGATGTGACCGCTTCGGGCACCAGCGCGATTACTACGGGCACTGGTTCAGGAGTGGCCCCAGAGTTGCACCTGGGTACGGGGACACGCACGTTTCAGATCAATTCGGGGACGACCACGGTGGGTTTGAGTGTCATGGATGCAGCGGCGATAGATAAGACGGGTAACGGCACACTGGTGATGACTTCCGCCAATACTTACAGTGGTGGTACGACAGTAAGCGCTGGTACGCTTTGGATCACTAACACCAGCGGGAGTGCCACAGGGACAGGTTCATTGTTAGTCTCTCTAGGGGCTACTCTCAGAGGCACTGGAAACGTCGTGCCAAGCGCAAATCAAAACATTACCGTGAATGGAAGCCTGACGATTGGGGGCACGAGTCCTGTCAGCGGTGAAATGCTGACTTTAAATGCCAGCGGTGTCGGCACGATTCAGCTCAATGGTGCGGTGAATTTGGAACTCTTTAGCGGGCAGGGGAGTGGTGGAAGCACTCTTGCCGTGGATGCTGACCGACTGGTGGTCGCTGGTCAGGCCGGACTCACCTTGGGTGCTGGTGCTGTCTTGAACGTGACGACCAGCATCCCAATTGATGCAGGGAATACGGCGGGTTGGGTCCCAGGCACCTCTTGGCAGATTATTGATTGGTCCGGCCTTTCAGGTGGGCAAAACGGTAGCTTTAGCAATCTTACGGGGTCTAACACAGATAACTTTGTGAATCTGCCAGACCTCAGTCCCTTGGGTTATTTTTGGGACGTCTCTTCGCTTTATACGACCGGTATCATCGTGGTGGTTATTCCTGAGCCCTCACGCGGCTTACTCGTTCTTTTCGGCCTGTGCGGATTTTTGATGCGTCGTCAAAGGTGCGGAAAGTGAGAGGAAAGATAATTTTGATCTAAAGGAAATGCCGCTGTCGGAGCTAAAGCAGCTCCTGACTTGCAAAAGCTTCAGGTCGGCATGTAGTACCCCATGGGATTGAACTGGATACTACGGATTTGCTTTGCGTTACTGATTGGTGCCACTGCTTTACCTGCCCAAACACCAGCTGCACCAGATGCGGCACCTCCTTCTGCTCAGGATGAGTTACCGGACAAGAAAAAGACGCTGAGTTCTTTGTTGGTGACTCGTGACAACCTCAACAAGTCCCTGGATGAACAAAGGAAAAGGCTAAAGACTGAAGCGACCGAATCAGGCAAGGAAGACGCTCAGCAGCAGATTGAGCGCTTAGAAAAACGCCGCCAGGAAGTGGATCGTGACTTCAACGTCATGGTCACTGGGGTGCAATCTTTGGAGGATTACAGTACGGAGGGGGCCAAGCAGGAACCCGTGAAGTTGCAGGATGAATTAGGCCAGCTGCTGCTGCCCATTTTTACGGATCTCCGTGAACTAACGCGTAAGCCACGTGAGGTACGGGCCTTGCAAGATGAACGAACACGATTGGATGCCCAGGAATCTCAAGCTCAGCAAGCCTTGTCGGATGTGGAGAAATTACTGGCTGAATTGAAGGCCTCAAAAGATCCTGATCAAAAATTGCGTGCGGAATTGCTGGATAAGCGTACCGGCTGGCAAACGAATTTAGAAGAGGTGGGCAACAGGATCGCGGTAGTGCAACATCAGCTCAATGAGCTGAATGCTTCCGGTGGCAATTTTTGGTCAGAAATGGGGCAGCAGGTAAAGGACTTTGTTTTTATTCGTGGGACGAATGTGGCTCTAGCCTTGCTGGCATTTTTTGTGGTTCTCTTTGGCCTCCGTTCTGCCTATTACTACACCTTGAAATTGGTGCCGGTGCGGAGGTATGAGAAGTTAAGTTTTTCGGCTCGAATTTTGGATGTTGTCCATGAAGGCGGCAGTTTGGTTTTAGGCGTCGTGGCAGGTCTCTTGGTACTTTATGCACGCGGGGATTGGTTGCTCGGCGGTCTGGTTTTGCTAGCTCTTGGTGGCCTGTTAATGACGGCCAAATCAGGGGTTGGTAAACTGATGGCCAATTTGCAAATTTTGTTAAACCTGGGGTCGGTTCGTGAGGGGGAGCGTGTTTACATCAATGGTGTGCCCTGGCGTGTGGGGCCGATTCACATGTTCACTCAACTGACGAATATAGTCATTGGGGGGCCGGGCTTGAGGTTGCCTTTGGACATGCTGTCCACAATGACCTCCCGCCCCAGCATGTTAGACGAGCCTTGGTTTCCATGTGCCAAGCGGGCATGGATTGTCCTGAATGGTGATATGATGGCTCAAGTCACGGATATTACCCCTGATCGGGTGGGGCTTAGTTACGGCGGGGGGCTTGTTCGTTGGATGCCGATTGCTGACTTTGTGC
>JAOZVT010000845.1:1512-4699 GCA_025869455.1 Prosthecobacter sp. | reverse complement strand
GTAACTTTTGAGCGTTTTATGAAGGTGGGAGTCGCGTGCCCCTCATCATCAAATGGCTAGGTGTGACCAAAGCTGGGCAAATTTGCTCGGTGCCCGTCACTAGCACGGACCTTTACCCCACCTGCCTAGCGGCTGCAGAAGCTCCGATGCGGCCTAACCAACATAGCGATGGGCTGAGCCTCAAACCATTATTGACGGGCGAAGGTGAATGGAAGCGCGAGTCTCTGTTCTGGCATTACCCTCATTATAACTCCCATCCATCCAGCGTGCCCTCCAGTGTCATCCGGAAGGGGGAATGGAAACTGATCGAGACTTTTGATCCTGAAGGAATCGAGCTATACAATCTAACGGATGATTTAAGTGAAACTCACAATCTAGCGAATGAACGCACCGATTTGGTGGATGCCCTGCGGCGTGAGTTAGAAGCTTGGAGGCAAGAGGTAGGAGCGGAGATGATGAAGCCGAATCCAGACTACGATCCGACAGCGATTAAGCCCAAACTAAAGGCGAAATCGAAGAAGGCTAAGTGAGGTTTTCTCAATGACTGTTTTTAATCATTCTCTAATGAATCGACTCTTTCGCTGCACGCTTTCTTGGATAATTGCCGTGGGACTGCTTTGTCCTGCACTACGTGTTTCCGCCCAAACGTTGGAGAGCCACTATGACCTCGTGGTGGTGGAGGCGACTCCTGGCGGCATCGCCACAGCTGTGCGTGCCGCACGCGAAGGCTTGCATGTGTTATTAGTGAATCGCACGCAACACCTGGGTGGCATTCTTTCTAGCGGGTTAGGCGTCTGGGACACCGTGCATGAGGGCAAACGATCTCCTATTTATGATGAAGTGCGTCACGCCATCATGGAGCACTATCGCACGACCTATGGTGAAAAGTCGCCTCAATACATCGCTGCCCTGCCGGGAAAGAGTGGTCATACGAATGGTCGTTTTGAACCTAGCATTGCAGAGAAAATATTGACTGAACTTGTGGTTCGGGAGGAAAATATCACCCTTCTAAAAGGCTATGTACCTTCCGCTGTGGAGCGGGAAGGCCGTCTGATCCGTGCTGTCACTTTAAAAGAGTTTCAAGGCAGCCGAACGCAGAAGGTTTCAGCCGCCTACTTTGCTGATTGCACCTATGAAGGTGATCTTTTGCCTCTGGCTACAGTGACTTATCGAGTCGGGCGTGAATCGCGTGATGAGTTTCATGAGCCTCATGCGGGCAAGATTTACATGCGCTCAAGCAAGAGTTCACCGAACGCAGGAGTCGCCGAGATGGCAGCTCAGCATGATCGTCTGAACTTACGTAAATTCACGGGTTATCAGGAGATTGTTCAGCCGGAAAGCACGGGGGAAGGTGATGGCAACGTTCAGGCTTTCAACTACCGAACGGTGCTCAGCTCCGATCCAGCAAATCGCCTGCCAGTTACAAAACCTGCGAACTATGATCCTGCGTTTCTGAGCAAGCTGGAGTTTGGCTCCATTGTCTCACCTTTGCCTAACCATAAGATTGGTTGGAATCGGCCTCAGCTTGTGGGACCGCATCAGGCGTATGTGGAGGGCGATTGGGAAACTCGCCTGCAAGTCATGGATCAGCATTGGCAGGCCACCATGGGGCTATTGTATTATCTGCAAAACGATCCATCGGTGCCTGAAGAACGCCGCCGTTATTTCAGGGCTTATGGTTTGGCTAAAGATGAATTTGAGGACCACAACCATCGTCCTTATGAATTCTATGTTCGCGAAGCTCGCCGACTTACTGGTCGCCATATCATCACCGAACATGATTTCGCCTTGGCGAAAGACACTCAACGCACCGTGATCCGTCGAGATAGCATCGCTTTTGCTGATTGGTACATGGATGCTCATGCTTGCACTCTAAGCCAAGCTCAAGGCAGCCTAGATGAAGGCAAAATGATGCTGCATCATGAAACCTTCCCGGCCCAGATTCCTTATCGTTCGTTACTGTCCCCAGAAGTGGATAACCTTCTTGTTCCTGTTTGCCTCAGCAGCACGCATGTGGCCTGGGGCGCTATTCGACTGGAGCCGACCTGGATGCAGATCGGTGAATCTGCGGGCTATGCCTGTGCCCAAGCCCACAAAGAAAATGTCGCGCCAGCAAATATTGATACATCTCGTCTCATACGAACTTTGTGTGAAGGGCGCTCCTGGATCAGCTTCTTCAATGACATGGAACTTTCAAAGAAAGATACTGAAATCGCAGCTGCGCAAATATTGTCCACACACGGCTTCTTTCATGACTATGACGCACGTCTTGATGAGCCTTTGAAGCAAGAGACAGCAGCGGTATGGTTGAATGCGCTTACGGCCCCAAATCAAGACGAGGCTCAGACTCAAATAACGGCCAAGGCTGTCGCTGCGGCAGAAAGAGGAAACTCCCAAGTCATGACCCGCGAAGCCTGGCATGAATTGCTTCAAGGTCTAAAGCTGAAACCACGATCAGTCGTAGCGGATCATCCATTTAGCCGAGGGGAAGCCCTGGCGGACCTAGCGCAGTAGCGACAGTTGGTTAGACCTGTCCACCGTGCGGGTATCGTCTGAAATGGGTCTAACGTGAATTCTAAAAGCGACTCAAATTGAAATCGAGCCGCCTTTGCGAACTGTGGATGCCTACAAACGGATGCCTTAGTTTCTTTATTGCAAAAACCAGCATGGTCGTTGGGCGTAAACGCCGGAGAGGTGGTTCTAACCTTCTCTGTATCACCGAAGCGATTGACTGAGCTTTCGGCGGAGGACTTTGGCGAGGTTGATCCTCGCAATCTTTACAGAGCCATCATGGGACACTCACTTGATAGCTGAATAGGGCAGGGTGGTTTGATGGATTTCTAGCATGATTGGGAGAGTCATATCCCGGTGTTTTTAGGATGTCCGCATGAATGCAAATCCTATCGAGTAAGCTGTGAATAATCAAAGATGCTCCAAATCACCTTCTCAATGAGAGTTCGCTATATGGGCCCGTGAAAGTGCACTTGTAATGATGTCTCCTGGGCCATTTTTTAACCCTAGAATGCAAAAAGCTAACCTGGGCTTTATCGAGAAGTTGTCGCAAAAAGCCGCATTGAGAGGGCGCGGGGAGCCTTGTGGGCTAAAGGATTGGGACGGCTTATGGTCGAGCGGCCTCCGCCTGTTTCATCTCCGGGATTGGTCTCAATGTTGATGGGTTTTGGGAGGC
>JAOZVT010000845.1:0-1502 GCA_025869455.1 Prosthecobacter sp. | reverse complement strand
TAAACGAGCCTCATTTTACGATTTATTTCGGAAATGCGAAAAGTCGTTTGAAGCCTGTAAAATCAAGGCACGGACGACTTTGTGAAATTTTTCACAAATAAGTCTTGCCTCTCTCATGGCGACTGCTAAAACACTCTCCGCCGACTCGGCTCGTTATTTGCTATGGACGTAAGTTTTACCTTTTCATCATCTGCCATTGTGCTCGCTGAAGTGAGCCGCAAGGCCGCGTCCTTTTTTGTCGATGGCGAACAGCCAGGTTTTTGGGCGTTTGTGACCAACTCCTGCTTTGTGGCTGCAATCGTAGTGGGTTTGATCATTTGGATTGCCAATAAGGCGACTAATAAGATGACTCTGATTCCACATCCGTGGCAGAACTTCTTTGAGTCCATTATCGAGGCTGTTTATAATCAGGTGGAAGCTATTGTTGGGCCAAAGCAGGCTCCTCGTGCATTCCCTTTGCTGGCTACACTGTTCATTTTCATCCTTGTAGCGAACTACTTTGGTCTCCTTCCAGGTGTGGGTACCATCGGTTGGGGCCACGGTGAGGCAGTTTGGAACTTGGAGCACATCAGTCGCCCATTGCTTCGTCCAGCTACGGCTGACCTTAATATGACTTTGGGGATGGCGCTCTGCTTCATGCTTGTTTGGCTTTACTTGACCATTCGTGAGTTGGGTGTCTGGGGCTTCATTAAGCATACCTTTGGTCCAAAGGGTGGTGCTAAGGGCATCATGGGTGTCTTTATTGCGCTGGTTTTCCTTCTGGTGGGTGCCATCGAAATCGTTTCCATCATGTTCCGCCCAGGTTCGCTTTCTTTGCGTCTCTTTGGTAACATTTATGCAGGTGAGACGCTTTTGCACACCATGATGACTTTGGGTGAGATGTTCGGCTTGGGGGCTGTTGGTAAGTTTATCATCGCCACTATTGCTCCGATTCCCTTCTATTTTATGGAGTTGCTCGTTGGTCTCTTGCAGGCTGGCGTATTCACTCTCCTCTGCGCCGTTTATATCCAACTCTCCACAACTCATGATGAGCATCATGGTGAAGAGCATGGCCATGATCACCATTGAAACCTTTGACCGTCCGGGACCATGCCTCTGAGTGTGGGCGGCGGCCAGAACAACCAAATACAGAAAGAAGAATAACACTATGATGATGGAAATTATGTCCATGGCACAGCCAGCTGCCGCTGCTGTTGAAGCTGCTGCTGGTATCTCCGGAAGCCTTACACTGGGTCTTGCCGGTGCTGGTGCCGCTATCGGTATCGGTATGATCGGTGGTAAGGCTGTTGAAGCCGTGGGTCGCAATCCTGGTGCTGCTAGCAGCATTCAGACTCTTGCAATCATCGGCATGGCGTTGGCAGAAGCCGTCGCTATTTACGCTCTGATCATCGCATTCCAGGGCCGTTAATCCCTCTGGGGTGGTGGTCGTATCATCGACCACCCCCGCCACACGGGGAAAAAAAATTTTTTAGTGAAGACCAACCCCCGCCAAGCCGCACCCA
>JAOZVT010000844.1 GCA_025869455.1 Prosthecobacter sp. | reverse complement strand
GCACATAGCATGTGCGGCCCTTATTGTGAAGTCCCCCCCTATTGACTGACGCGCATTCACGGAAGCAACATCCCATCCATTCACCACCTCCTGCAACTTTCCCGCTCGGCTGTTCGTTCACGCCAAGTCCTCATGTTTCCACGCCTGTTCATTCTTGGCCTCGTTTGTGCCACCTCAGCCTACGCTTCCTCCATCTGCGCCTGCACCATCCCGGTATTCAGGTACGCGCTGGACAGGTGGGAAGCGGACAAATTCAGCCTCATCCTACCCGCCTCCGCAGCCCAGGACACTGCCCTCAATGATCTCCTGCGCCCCCTGCGCGCTAATGGTAAGGCCAACCTCGAAATCACCACCAGCAAAGATGCCTCCATCACCACGGCGGAGCTTCACGACTCCAGGCACAGTGATCGCCCCGTCTGGTCGGGTAACTTGAACGCGGAGACGCTGCCCACGCTGCTGGATTCACCTGCCCGCCAGAAAATCCTGGAACACATCCTGGCTGGAGACTCCGTCATCTGGGTCATCGCAGAAGGCGGAACCGAGGCCGACAAGATCGAAGCTGAGCGCATTGAAAAGCGCCTCCGCTTTCTGGAGCAGGTCGCCGCGCTGCCCGTCCAAAACCCCAATGATCCCGACAGCCAGCTCGGCCCTGGCCCACCTCTGCTCCTGAAGTTCACCACCCTGCGCTTGCGCAGGGATGATCCCACCGAACAACCCCTCATCCACATGCTCGCCGGACCGCAAGGCAAGGTAGATCCCACCACCACCAGTTTTGCCGCCGCCATCTTTGCCCGTGGCCGCGTGCTCGGAGCCTGGCCCTTGACCGACCTCGACGATGCCTCCCTTGAAGATGCCTGCATGTTCCTCGTCGGTCGCTGCTCCTGCCGTCTGAAAAATGAAAACCCCGGCTGGGACATCCTCATGAATGTGGATTGGGAAAAGACCCTTGCCGAGGTCAAGGCCACCCTCATCAGCGCCACCGCCCTTGCTGAACCCATCGTGAAACAGCCTGTTCCCGCCCTGGCCCCCATCACCGTCACCACGCTTGCGCCTCCGGTTGCCCCCGGCGGAGGCTCCCCTGACATAAACACCTGGATAGGGTTACCCCAGGATGACACGTATTTGTTTGGCCTTAACTGGCCATACCTGGCCGGCATCGGTGCCATTGTCCTGGCCCTCCTCGCCATCCTTCTCCTCTGGAAAAAATAACCCTTCGTATGATTCGAAAACTTTTCGCCATTGTCCTGCTCATCGCCGCAGGAGGGCTCGTCTTTTACAGCCTGCGCACGGAATCATCCGCCTCAGGGAAGTCTCTCACCGTCTATTGCGCCGCCGGGCTGAAGAAACCCGTGGAGGCCATCGCCACGCAATATCAAAAGGAGTTAGGCGTGAAGGTCTCGCTTCAATTTGGTGGCACCGGCACTTTACTGACCCAGCTACGAGTCGCCAACCGAGGCGATCTTTTCATTGCCGCTGACGACAGTTCCATCGCAGAAGCCCACAAACTCGGTGTCACCCGCGAGGTCCTGCCCCTGGCCATCCAGCATCCCGTGGTCGCCGTGGCCAAAGGTAACCCGAAAGGCATCCACACGCTCGCCGACTTGGAGAAACCAGACATCCGGCTCGCCCTCACCAATCCAGAAGCCGCCAGCATCGGCAAAGTCACCAAGAAACTCCTCGGCACCCATTGGGAACCTCTGGTGAAAAAAGCCTCCGTCTTAAAACCCACGGTCACAGAAGTCGCCGCCGACACCCAGTTAGGCGCGGTGGATGCATCGCTCGTTTGGGACAGCACTCTACCTCAGTTCAAAGGCCTCGAAATGGTCAAACTGGCCGAGCTTTCCAACCATGAAGAGAAAGCCAGTGCCGCCGTCCTGGCCAGTGCCGCATCAGCTCCAGAAGCTTTGAAATTTGCCCGCTATCTCGCAGCCCCAGAGAAAGGCGGAGCCATCTTTGAAGCCCACGGCTTCCAGCCCGCCGGCGGCGACAAATGGGCCGCCAAACCAGAATTGGTGCTGTATAGCGGAGGCGTCAATCGACCCGCCATTGAAAAGCTTGTGCAGGACTTTGCCACGCGCGAAGGCATCAGCATCACCACCGTTTTTAATGGCTGCGGCATCCTCTGTGCCGCCATGAAAACCATGGGAGACAGCAGCAATCCCAAGTTCCCAGACGTCTATTACGCCTGTGACATTTGCTTCGTTCCCCCCGTGGCCGAAAACTTCCCCGAAGCCGTCCTGCTAACGGAAGCTGAAATCGTCATCGCCGTCCCCAAAGGCAACCCCAAGAACATCAAAACCCTAGCGGATCTAGCCCGCCCAGGCTTACGCGTCGGCCTTTGCAATGCCGAACAATCCACCCTCGGGTTCATGACCCAAGGCATCCTCAAATCCATGAACTTGCTGGAAAGCGTCAGCAAAAATGCCTCCAGCCAAGTCCCCACCGGAGACTTCCTGGTGAACCAACTCCGCACTGGTTCCCTAGATGCTGCCGTGGTCTATCAGATCAACATTCAAAACCAGATCGAACATTTCGACTCCATCCCCCTACCTGCGGATAAAGCCAAAGCCATCCAACCTTTTGCCGTGCGCAAAAACTCCCCTAACAAACAGTTAGGCAATCGCATGCTCACCTTTTTGCGCAGTCACCAAAAGAGCTTCACCGATGCCGGCTTCGTCTGGAAAGGTGACTCGGATGCCATCAAGAGCGCGGATTTGGACATCCCCGAATGGCTCCGCCAAAAGTAAACAAGCCATTGCCAGACTCTCCTCAACAGAGACACTAGACGCCCCATGCGTTTCCTTCTTCCCCTGCTCTGCCTCGCCCTCGCCTCCTGCGAGCCTGCACCCATCACCACGGTGGAAACAGCGCCACCCAGCATCACCTTACCAGCCAGTATCCCAGAATTGACGCCCACCCAAGCCGCCGAGTGGATGAGCCAAAACCCCAGCGCCACCCTGCTGGATCTGCGCATGCCTGAAGAGGTCACACGCGAAGGCAAGCTCCCCGGCTCCCAGAACTACGACTACCTGCAAAGCACCACACTGGAAAAATTGGGCCAGCTAGATCACCAAAAGCCCTACCTCCTCTACTGTGCCCTCGGTGGCAGAGCCAAACGCGCAGCCCTCCAAATGAACCAACTCGGATTCCCCCAAATCGTCGTCCTCAAAGGTGGACTCAACGCCTGGATGACCGAAGGCCACCCCGTGATCAAATAGACCCCTCATACGATTTTGCGTTACCGACTGGCAGAATTCTTCCAATCAAATGAGTCGTCATGAAGATACCCCTTCGGAAACCTGATCATTGGAAACCTTTCCAGGGGGCTTCCTTCGTGATTCGCTCTGATCCTCTTTGCCGCAGAGCGGCAGCCGAGTTTTAGGCCGGCCTTTCAAGGCCGGATAACGCATTCAAGATAAGGCCGCGAAAAAGGGTGTCGCAGCGCGACACGCGAACAGGTGGCTCCCCCCCAAGATTTGACGGCTGAGTGCTGGCGGCGGGTTCGTGCGGCGACGCTTTTGCTATGAGTGCCTCAGCTAGGCTCCTCCCGGCCTTTCTCGTATGAGGCGATGGCTACGCCGCCTGCTATTTGTAGCATAACAAACAAGCGACACGTTTTCCCCCCAACTCAGATTCATCACGTCTCTTTTGTTCTGCATCGATTTTGCATATCCTTTCCCGGATAAACCGAAAACTCACTGCATTTTGCACCCGTCTGAGTTGCACACCGCCGAATCATGCCGACTGTGCCCGCCCTAACTTAACCGCAGACATTATTTTATGGCCGATATCAGCACCAGCGCAGCAGACAAGAAAGAGAAGGAATACTTCGCCAGCATCCCGCAGGAAGCCCCGGGCTTCTTCCTCAAAGGTTCCCATCAGTACGACTGGGGTCTCAAGAATCGTCTCAGCCAAGTTTTCAATCCTAAGGACGGCCGCACTGTGATGCTGGCCTTTGACCACGGTTACTTCCAGGGTCCGACCACTGGCCTGGAGCGCGTGGACCAGACCATCCTCCCGCTAGAGCCGTATGCAGACTGCCTCATGCTCACCCGTGGCATCCAGCGCAGCGTCATCCCAGCTTCCACGCAGAAAGCCATCGCCCTGCGTGCCTCCGGTGGCACCAGCATGGTCAGCCCCTTTGAAGAGTGGGAAGGCGAGATCGATGGCAAAAGCGTCAAATTTGGCCGCCCAGGTTATGAGCCTCTGTCCAATGAAAGCACCGCGCTGAACATTGAAGAAGCCATCCGCCTGAACGCCAGCATCTTGGCCGTGCAGGTCTTCATCGGCAGTGCTTACGAGCGCCAGAGCCTGAAGAACCTGACCGACCTCGTGGATGCTGCCAGCCGTTATGGCATCGGCGTCATGGGCGTGACTGCGGTGGGCCGTGCGATGGCCCGCACCCCGCAGTATTTCCGCCTAGCTACCCGCATCATGGCGGAGCTGGGAGCGAATGTGGTGAAGTGCTACTACACAGACGAAGACTTTGAAACCGTGACAAGCTGCTGCCCAGTGCCGATCGTGATCGCCGGTGGTAAGAAGCTGCCTGAGCTGGACGCCTTGAAGATGTGCTACAATGCGATCCAACAGGGAGCCAACGGCGTGGACATGGGCCGCAACATCTTCCAGAGCGACGCACCGATCAGCATGATGCAGGCCGTGCGTGGCGTGGTGCATGAAAACCTGTCTCCTGATCAGGCTT
>JAOZVT010000843.1 GCA_025869455.1 Prosthecobacter sp. | reverse complement strand
TTGGTGCAGCACCGGCTCCAGCCCCTGCTCCAGCGGCTCCTGCAAATTCAGATCCTTTTGCTAACTGAGTTCGGTCACCCCCACTATTAAAGTCTCCCCTAACTTTTTCTTACCTTTCCAATGACCAAAGTTCTCTTCATTCTCAGCGCGGTCGTCATGCTGGTCGCTACCTTCTTTGCCTACCAAAATGGCCGTGCCTTTGCCGAAGTCCGTCATAACGCCATCTCGACCAATGTGAAGCTCCAGGGTGAGCTTACCGCTGCCAAGGCAATTGTGGACAAAGTCACCCGCACCGCCAATGACGTGGAAGGTGTGAAGCAGGAAATCGACGTGGAAGCTGAGAAGGTTAAAGCTCAAAAGCTCAAAATCGCTCAGGCTGATAACGACACTAAGCGTGCTCAGGAAGACCTGGATGATCGCAATAAGAAGCTGGAAGAGCTGAAATTGAAGCTCGCTAAGCTGCCTAAAGGTGTGAAGCCAGAAACACTGGTGGAAGACATCAACAACATCAAGAAGACCATCGCGGAACTTCAGGCCAAAGCTGAAGAGAAGAAAAAAGAAGTCGCCTCTGAAGAAGCTAAGGCTGACGAAGCTCGCAAAGGTCTGGATGATATCATCCGCAAAATCGAAGACCGCAAAAAATCCTTCGAACGTAATGGTCTGATGGCTCAGGTCGTCGCTGTGAATAGCGATTGGGGCTTCGTTGTGGTGAATGCAGGAGAAAGCAAAGGCATCACTGAAGCTACAAAGCTCTTGGTCACGCGTGGCACTCAGACCGTGGGGAAACTGAGCATCGTTTCCGTCCAGGGTGAACGCACTGTGGCCAATATTCTTCCTGATACGCTGGCTGAAGGAATGTCCATCGCTCCAGGAGATCGCGTCATTTTGGAAAACTTGTACCAGTAGTCCATAAATGTGCGTAGCTTGAGGATATGAACCCCCGCTTCATTCTCCAGTCCATTCTCGCCCTCATCGTGGTCCAGACGCTCGCTTCTTGCGCTTCTGACGATGGTCGCAAACGTCGTGAGCGTGTCCCACCTCCGGCTGTTGGAGACAGCAGCCTGCCGTGGAATCGCCCACCGAAGTGGGAAGGCAGTGCCCGCTACGGCTCCATGATGCCGCAGAGCCGCTGATCCACCCTTGATCCTTTTTCAAAAGGCAGCCTTCATCGGCTGCCTTTTGGCTTTTACCCCGAATTCCACGATTTAGCGTGAGACAGCGGCAAAAAAGCCTGAGACTCAGGCGGTTCGGTGACTGCGGGGCTTGTATTTAAAAATACTGGACCGACAGGCACCGAGCCGTATGAGGCCAGGATTTGCAGCCGATGGCCCTGATCAATCGAGGAGTTCGGGTTTACTCGCTTGCTGCCGATTTAACGCAAGGATTGGAAGCTTCACGTGCGTTATCTTCTTGAGGCGCTCCCACTTTCAAGTCCTGTCCGTAATCCATCCTGATGATTTTTTCTCTCACCTCCCGCATGCTGCGTACCGTGGACCCCAAGTGTCTCACGAAGATCGCTTGGAATTTTGGCTACAAAGGCGCGCGCTCCGTCCTGCTTTTTAAAAAGCGCATGGAGCAGGGGACTTACTTTCCGCCCTTCCTCTACATCTCCATCCTGAACTCCTGCAACCTGCGCTGCCAAGGTTGCTGGGTGGATGTGGACAAGCCGCGTGAGGCTATCAGCCTAGATGAGTTGAACAAGATCGTTAATGATGCCAAACGCCACGGCAATGCTTTCTTTGGTCTGTTGGGTGGGGAGCCCTTCATGCACCCAGAGTTGCTGGACCTGCTGGCCATGCATCCAGACTGCTACTTTCAAATATTTACCAACGGTCAGTTCATCACCGCGAAAACGGCCGATGCCTTGCGTAAAATCGGCAACGCCACCCCGCTGGTCAGCGTGGAAGGTAATAGCACCGTCAGTGACGAGCGCCGTGGTAAAAAAGACGTGCTGAACAAAACTCTGCGCGGTCTGCAAAATTGCCTGGATGCCAAGCTCATGACAGGCGTGGCCACGAGCCTCTGCCAGACAAACATTGATGACCTGCTCACCCGTGAGTGGCTGCAAAAGCTCATTGATATGGGGGTGCATTACACCTGGTATCACACCTACCGCCCCGTCGGCCCTAAAATTAACGACCAGCTCGCCCTCACTCCAGAGCAGATCACCAAGGTTCGTCGCTTTGTCACCGACATGCGCGCAGAGATGCCCATCGCCATTGTGGATGCGTATTATGACCACAATGGTAAGGCGCTCTGCCCCATGGCCACCGGCATAAGCCATCACATCGGCCCCACAGGCGGGCTTGAGCCATGCCCGATTATTCAATTTGCCACCGAAAACGTCCGCACGGATCGTGATATCTATGATGTCTTCACAGAGTCCGGCTTCCTCAAAGATTTCCGTGAGACGGCTGCCAAACACACCCGTGGATGCATCGTCCTAGAGCGGCCAGATTTGGTCAAAGAACTCGCTTTAAAACACGGGGCTAAAGACACCACCATCCGCCAGACAGCCATGGCAGAAGTGGAGGCCATGAAACCACGCACCAGCCAATGGCGCGAGGAAGAGGAGATTCCAGAAAAACACTGGATGTATAAAATCGCTAAACGCTACTTTTACCACGACTTCGGCGTGTATAAGCAGCTGGACCCGAAAGCCCATTCGCCTTCAGTTTAATTCACCGCTCGTCGGTTCGATTTGGTGCAGAAAGCTCTGAGTAAAGTACTCCAGAGCTTTAGCTCGCGAAAGTGTCGCTTCGAAATTCCACCCTCTGTTTTATCCCTTTGGTATTACTCAGCAAGAATACCGCAGAATATGACTTCGGGATTGACCTGTGGAGCGTCGTAGGGAAGAACGAAGGCATTCCATGAGTACCGCGTCTGACATTCTCTCCGCCCTGAATTGGCGTTATGCCTGCAAAGTCTTTGACCCGAGCAAAAAAATCCCCGCCGAAGACTGGGCCACATTGGAGGCCTCCTTAGTACTCACGCCTTCCAGCTTTGGATTGCAGCCTTGGAAATTTTTGGTGATTCAGGACACTGCCCTGCGGGAAAGCCTAGTGCCGCATGCCTGGAATCAACGCCAGGTCGCAGATGCCTCGCACCTCGTCGTCATGGCTGTGCCCAAAGTCATGTCGGAAGCCTACATTGACGCCAATCTCATGCGCATGGCGGAGGTGCGTGGCGGCACGCCAGATGCCTTGATGGGCTTCCGTAAAATGCTCGTCGGTTTCCGTGATGGCATGGAGGCCAAAGGTGAGCTGGAACAATGGGCCAAACTCCAGTCCTACATCGCTCTGGGGCAGTTCATGCTCGCGGCGGCTTTGTTAGGCGTGGATGCCTGCCCCATGGAAGGTTTCGTGCCTGCGAAGTTTGATGAAATCCTAGGCTTGGACAAAGAAGGACTGACCGCAGCCGTGCTCTGCCCCGTGGGTTATCGTCATCCAGATGATCGCTACGCCAGCTTGCCTAAAGTACGCTTTGAAGCCAGCTCAGTGGTCGAGCACCGCTAAAAAAAGATGAATCACAAAACTCGTTTCCGATCAGTCGGCGGCGAGTGTTCATGATTCACCTTTAATGATCTTCGCGCAGCGCACGCAGAGTGGTGTTTTATTTTACTTTTTGTTAGCGGAGTTGTTAAGCCAAGCCTCAAGATAGATCTTGCCGAGAAGGGGATTCACGTCTGGGGTGAGGCTCTGATCATTGACCTCCGTGCCGAAGTAGCCAGCATTTGGATCCGTCTCCACCGTGCGTTCATCCTGGGTGGCGTTCAGGTAACGACGGACGAGTTCATCCAGCCGGATCGGTTCTGGACCGGCTACCTCAATCATGCCATTGATCGGTACCGCGAGGGCAATATCCGCCAGGGCGGCAGCGACGTCTTCAGAAGCAACCGGTTGCATGAGAACAGACGATAAGCGCACCGTTTGCCCATTCGTGCTAGCGTGGGCGATGCTGCTGATGAATTCGAAAAACTGCGTGGCCCGAACAATCGTGTAAGGAATGGGGCTATCCTTAATGAGCTGTTCCTGAGCCATCTTCGCGCGGAAGTAACCGCTAGCCAGCAGACGCTCCGTGCCCACCACGGATAAGGCAATGTGGTGGCCGACTCCCGCTGCCACCTCGGCTGCTAGCAAGTTGCGGCCAGAGGTTTCGAAAAAGCTCATCACAGGGCCATCTTCAAACGATGGCGAATTCGCTACATCCACGACGACTTGCGCCCCCGCCAGAGCCGCTGCCAAACCTTCACCCGTGAGGGTGTTTACACCAGTGCTTGGTGATGCAGCCACCACCTCGTGGCCCAGTTGACGAAGCTTGTTCGTGAGGTTGGACCCGATGAGTCCTGTGCCGCCTATAATGACGATTTTCATATTCTTGTTTTTGTGGCTGGATGTTTGGTTATTCATGGCGAGGTGAGCCTGTCCTTGGTATGGCTTTCCGTGTAGCCACCAGTTGCGTATAACAGTCATTCAATATTTGCATGAGAGCCTTTGAAGACCTCACCTTGCTCCGCTCCTTCGTCAGCATTGTGGAATGTGGTAGCATTTCCGCTGGTGCGCGCAGCTTGCGGATTTCTCAGCCCACCTTGAGCCGTCAGTTACGAACACTCGAGGAACTGTGCGGCACAGCATTGCTGCGCAGAGATACGCATCAAATGAGCGTGACCGAGACTGGACAAAGGTTGCTGGTTGATGCCAAGGCCA
>JAOZVT010000842.1 GCA_025869455.1 Prosthecobacter sp. | reverse complement strand
AGTAGCCACTGGTAAAGATGATTGGAAGTGAAGCATCATCTCCCAAAATGGCACGCCCAAGATCAAACCCACTGGCATCTCCAGGGAGGTTAATATCGGTGATGACCATGTTGATGGCATGACGGTGTGCACGCCAGATTTGCCAGGCTTCATGAGCATCTTTAGCAGAAAAGACCGTGTGGCCTTGATTCTCCAAAACATAGTTCATCACGTGCCGAACACTGGAATCGTCATCCACAATTAATAGGGTGCATGGAGACACATCGTGAAGAAGACCATCAAAGTCCTTATTGAAGATCGAAGGAGTCCCGGACTCCATATCCTGACCAACTAGAGGCAGGTAAATCTGAAACTCCGTTCCCACCCCAGTCACACTGGAGACAGTAACCCAGCCTCCCATATGACGGGCCAATCCACGAACCATAGCTAGGCCCATACCAGTCCCTTTTCCCGGTTCTTTGGTCGTGAAGAAAGGATCGAAAATTTGTTTCAAAACCTCCGCAGGCATTCCACAGCCATCATCACCAAAACTCAAGATAGCAAATTGCCCCATGCGGGCATCTGCATGAATTTTCTGGGCCTCCGCCTCTGTCTCAATCGTTGCCTTTCGCGTACCAATGGTTAGCTTTCCCCCCTTCGGCATAGCATCCCGTGCATTAACGGCAAGATTAACGACAATTTGCCCAAGCGAACCCGGATCTGCCATCACTTCTGGCAAATCTTTATCCAAGTTCACTTCCAAAGTAATATGGTTGCCCAGCGTGCGCTTCAGCAACTCCAGTTCGACTTCAATCTCATCTGAAAGTGTCACTGGACGTGGCGTCTTATAATCACGGCTCGTGAAATTAAGCAATTGCTTCGTCAGATCTGCAGCACGGCGGGCCGCCAACAATACTTCCCCCATGGATTCAGCGATTCCTGGCGGCTGATCTCCATTCATCAGGTTCATGCTCAGGTGCCCTTGAATCACCGTCAGCACATTGTTGAAATCATGCGCGATCCCCGCAGCCAACCCACCGAGAGCATCCATCTTCTGCATCTTGCGGATGTCTTCCTCCAGCCTCAAGCGATCATCATGTTCCTGACGCAGACGCGCATAGGTATCTTCCACACGCTTTGTGCTATCCCAAAGTTTGGTTTGCAGCCCCAACTGACGCAAGGCGGACTCACGTTCAAAAGCCCACTTGGTGGTTAGGCCATTGGCAATCTGGATCACTTCAATCGGATCAAAGGGCTTTTTCAGAATCAATAGCCGATGTGAGAGTCCCAAATGATCCACAATATCATCCCAACTGTAATCCGCATAAGCCGTACAGATAGCCACCTGCAAATCAGGCTGAATGCGCCAAAGAGACTTAATCGTGGCGATGCCATCCATGCCTGGAGGCATCCGAACATCCACCAAAGCCAGGGCAAAAGGACGTCCCTGTTCTAAGCCCATCTCCGCTAATCTCACCGCCCCATCTCCCTGGGCAGCAAAAGCGAGTTCAAATTCGGGCATGGATTTAGAACTTTGTTCCTCACCAAAAACAGCCGACTCAATCATGTTAAGATCTGATTCGCCATAATCTGTCGGCGAGAGAATTTTACGAAAATCCTCATGGATCGTCGTGTTATCATCCACGATGAGAATGCGATGATTCACATGCCAGGGATCTTGAGCCACGAGATCAGCAGTAGGATCTGAGGTGTTATATGGGCGTTTCATTGAATTCACGGTGTAGTTGAGGAAGAAAGGCTGTTCAGCAGAGAACTCGGTTCAGATTTCGAATCTTTGCGTGCTGGGATATCGAGCGTAAAACGCGCCCCTTTTCCCAACCCATCACTCTCTGCAAGTAAAGTTCCGCCCAAGTCCTGAGCTAGTAAGCAGGCATGATGTAAGCCAAAACCATGTCCATCTTCCTTCGTGGTAAAACCTTGCGTAAAAATGCTGGTCAAATGCCGGGGGTGAATACCACAGCCTGTATCCTCCACAGTAATGCGTACCTTATTATCTGCATGAGGAACGATCCTCAGGGTTAACACTCTCTGATGTGGCGGTTTGTCACCCATTGCCTGGCATGAATTTGCCAGCAGGTTCACCAAAATTTGCAGCAACAATCCACGGGCAGAATAAATGGGGGGCAAGTCAGCAAAGTGACGCACTATCTTCACCTGCTGATGAGTAATGTGTACATCCATCTCCAAGCGTAAGGCTTCTTCCATCACCGTTGCCAAATCCAACGGCTCCCACAAAGTACGCACAGTACTGTGTGACTGCTGGAGCATGATCATATCCCGGATATGTTCGATACGCTCAATCATATCACTAACCGTGGCATCCAAACGGTTCTGCTCATCTCTAAGGTATCCCGCAAGATCCACCAAGTATGTTGGCAGAACTTTCCCGCGCTTATCATTCAC
Organism: Prosthecobacter sp.; assembly: GCA_025869455.1. Lineage (GTDB taxonomy): Bacteria > Verrucomicrobiota > Verrucomicrobiia > Verrucomicrobiales > Verrucomicrobiaceae > Prosthecobacter. Next base: position 2,306 of record JAOZVT010000842.1, on the reverse strand, counting down.
AAAAAAATCCGGATTGTCCGGCAAATTGCTTTTCAGTAATTCAGCAGCTTGGTAAAGCTTATCCATTCGGGACTTCTTCAGCCGTTCAGCCAAAAGTTTGGCTCCCACATTCAGACTGTTGAGAACATTGCCCACATTATGCAAGACACCTGTGGCTATCTCCGCCATGCCAGCCTGCCGAGAAGCCTCCACCATCATTTTGTGCATCCCTTGAGTATTCGCTTCGGACTCTCGCTGATCAGTCACATCCAACAAAATGCCTCTCAAGACCTTTCCATCCAGCATCAGCTTAGCAGCCTGACCATGCTCTCTCACAAACGCAGTGGTTCCATCTGGGCATACCACCCGGTACTCAATCTGGTACTTTTCTAGATTCTTGATCGCTTGCTGCCAACATTCGACGACACGAGCACGGTCTTCAGAATGAATGACCTTCTCCAAAAACCCGTTTTCACTACCCCAGCGACTCAGGTCAAACCCCATGTACCCGTCTGCATTTTGACTCAAATAAGTGAAGCCTCCACTGCTGCTAGACCTTTCCCAGACAACACCTTCGACAGAATTCACCATACCATCCAAACTCTCGATGTCTTTCATCAAAGGTTGGATCGCTTTTTCCAGTTCACGCCGACGCCTCGCCTCCGAAGTCACTACAAGGAACCCACCCAGGCACAGACAAATCACCAACAATCCACTAAACTCACCAACCACCCGCCACTGCTCATGCACACGAGCCGCATTCCAAGAAGCTGTGGAGAATTCCAATAACAGGACCCCTTTTATATTGTCCAGGTGATCACGAAGCGGCACCATTCCAATCAAACTTTTCGCAGCACCCAGCTTATTCTTTTCTTCGATCCACTGCTCCGTCCCCTTAAAGCCTGTTCTTATCTTATCTTCAAGACTGGATTTGATCACCAAACGATCACCATCCTTGTGAATACCTAACGAATGATTCAGCAATCCTCCTGCCTCGCTCATCAACACCACCGTGGCTGTTCGGCAGTCAGCCGCTTCATTTCCTAATCTTGATTTTGTCCGTTGAATAACTGGACGCATCAGACCTATTTCTAAGTCACCAATATCTTGAGTCGAACGCTCCAGCGCGTGAGCAAAATTACGAGATATCCCCATCCACGTTTGAGCAAGACGCTCGCCGACGATTCGAGATGATTTTTCGATATGGAAAGGTGCCAAATATCCCACGGCCCCCACCACAACAAAAATAAGGAGATGGTGATGGGTATTGTGGAACCTCTTCTTCAAGAAGCCAAGACAAGCACCACCGACAGCCAGTGTTGTTGCCAAGAAAACTAAAGCAGGTATGCCCCATTCCATATTTTCCAGTTATTATAGCTATTATATAAACAAAGGCAAAGATTCATCTCAACCAAAACAAACTTTTTTACCATTGTGCAAAATGCCCACTTTATGGCAACCCTTGCACAGTAAATGGTTGATGATCAAGGCAGTAGCCCTGCCGAAGCCACGCCTACATAAGCCATTTTGCACAGTACATGCAGTGCTTGGTCCTGGTTAAACGTCGTCTTTCCTTCACATTTCGCCACGTCAATACACCAGTGGATAATCATTTCTACACAGCCAAGCATGGCAGACCCCGTAATCAACCAGACAGCTCCGGCATGAATCAAACAATGGGCACTCATGCAGACGAACCAAATGTGCACTGGCCGGGAGGGGTCTTGCAGGCGCAGTAAAAAACGACGGTTCTTCCCCGTGGCTAAGTACTCTCCTTGAAGCGGAAAGTCTGCCAGCGCATGACCGATGCAGAGAGCAAACAACGCCTTCAGCGCAGCTAGCAAATTGAGCGGGGGAAACTCCACGAGTTCAAACATGACTCACAAACTCACATTCACACGCTAAGCTGGCAACCTGAAAATCAAGCCTCAAGGAGGAGGCAAGGGCACATCTGTGGGCGGTACGGCTGGAGCCTGGAGCGGCGGCAGCAAGGGAGAACTCAAAGGTGGAGGTGTCGCCGGCAGCGCGGCGCGGGTTTGTAAAGCAGGTTCAGGCTTCGTAGGTTCTGGGGCAGCGCTCATCTCAGCAAAGCTCACCCAGCCAGCCTGATCCCCTTTTTGCAACTGCACCCGTGTCTGGTCCATCGTAGCCCCGGGTGTGATTTTGCGGATCTTGATGCCCTGCTCGTTATCCGCACCGATCCTCGCCTCAGTGATCAACGAAGTCGTGCGATCCACCAGCACAGCCACCACTTGACCATCCACTTCATACACCCCAGCTAGTGAAAGGGAGTCAGAAAAAATTGGTCCCGCAGGAGCATCAGGAGA
>JAOZVT010000841.1 GCA_025869455.1 Prosthecobacter sp. | reverse complement strand
GCTTGGGCTGGTCTGGGTACCTCCGCTGGTGGTGGCATCATCATTGATGGTGCGACATTGGCCTTGGGGCCGATCAATGCTGGGGGGGGAGGGATTTCTACCTCGACCAAACCTTGGACCATCACGGGTCAGGGCTACTTAAATCAAGGGGTTATTCGTAACTTCATGGGGGCTAACCAGAACACGCTGAATGGTAACATCACCATGGTGGGCTCTGCTCGTATTAAGAATGAAAACGCTGGAACCCTTCAAATTGGCGGCACACTTGCCGTGGGATTGGGTGAAACTCTGCGTTTGGACACGGTTGGTTTCATTTCGATGGGCGGGGTGATTTCAGGGAGCGGTGAAATTGTCAAATACGGCACCAGTGGCTTGCGTTTTCAGAATGGAGGCAACACCTATGCAGGTGCCATCACGGCTATTCTGGGCGAGATCCGTGCGGAAAACGCCAATGCGTACAATAACGTGAACAGTTTCCGCATGCAGAACAGTGTTTTGCAGATGGTCTTTTCCAGTTCGGCCAATGCAACGGCAAATGACCGTATTGCGGATACAACGCCGATTTTCTTATCAGGGGGACGCATTCGTTTTGAAAATAGTTCGTTTACGGGGAATCCAGCTTTTAATTATGCAGAAACCCTTGGCGATGTGTACCTAGAAGGCGGTGGAAACATCATCGATATGCGTTCCGTCGGTAATTCGAACACGCAGACGATGACACTCACCAGTCTGGTGCGCACGGGCGCAGGCACGACTCTTTTTATGGAATCTGCGGGCATTCCTTCCGGTGGGAAGCAACTCGGAACTGGCACGCAGTCGAGCATTATTAATTTGAACCCAGATCCTCTTGTGAATGGCATGGTGGGTGGTTGGGCGGTCACTCGCTTGAGCAACGGTTCAGGAGAGTTCTTGAAGTACGATCCTACATTTGGTTATACCGCCTTGGTGGCGGGTGATTATGCTATTGATACGGCGGATTCTGCCTGGACAGGCACGCAAAACATCAAAATCACTTCAGGGGCTAATGCGACACTGACGGCAGATCGTACGGTGAACTCCCTGAATATCTACAGTGACACGGCGCGCACTTTGAATCTGAATGGCAAGACTCTGACGGTGGATTCAGGTGGTGTGATGATCAGTCGCAATTCCTCACAGGGTCCCACTCATACGATTAGTGGTGGCTCATTGACCGCAGGTGCAGGCAGTAATTATGAATTATACATTCATAGCTCCAACGCCAACGTGAACATGCAGAGTTCAATCGTGGATAACGGCGGTAATGCTGTTTCTGTGGTGAAAGCGGGGCCGAATATTGTATCTCTTTTGGCTACACAAGGTTACACAGGGACGACCTACATTACAGAAGGCTTCATTCGTGACTTCATCGGTTACAGAGCCTTTGATTCCAGCTACTCGGCCTTGGGTACGGGCAATCTGAACATCAACGGCAGCATTCTGAATCAGTCTATTTTTGAAACGGATCGTGACTTCACTCGTGCGCTAGGCAGCGGTGTTGGTGAGGTGCAGTTAACCGGAGGCACCGGCTCAGGATTTGGTGCTTATGGTGCAGCCATTAAGGTCAACTTTGGCGGGGCAGGGGCTCCTGTCGTTTGGGGAAGCAGCAATCCAAACTTTAACCCCAGTATTTATACGCTGAATGGTGGTAACTCCACGCAGCCTGTCACCCTGATTAACCCCCTGGATCTGGATGGTGAGCAGCGGTACTTGCGTCTGGATGGGAATTCATCTGGGGGTGGACGTGGTTCCATCGGGATCATTGATGGAGATGTTTACAATGGTGGCATCGTCAAGCGTGGTGGCGGTACTTGGTTGATCAACAATGCCAAAACCTACACCATGGGTACCATCATCCAAGAAGGCCTAGTCTGGGTTCGTGGATCAGGAAACTTGGGGCAAGACATCAGTGGAAATGACGTTCAGGTCGGAGCCTTTGGTGCGCTTCATTTGGATTCTCCTGACAACATTGGTGTGAACCAACGCATCATTTTGCAAAATGCGGATACCACCAGTGCTTCGGCCATTGGCTTTGGCGCTGGTTATGGAGATGGTAGCAATATTCATTTTGAAAGCTTTGCCGCGACGGGGGGGATTCCGACCACTGGCGGAAATGACTTTTTGATTGTTAATAATCAGAGTGGGACATCGCGTCGCCTAGCCATCCAGATGAATGGTATGTCTCCGACTTCGGTGGACTTTCCGGGTGCCGTAGCAGCGGTTGCTCCTTTTGTGGAAGTTTGGTTTGGTGCCTCTACTGCAAATGGTATTTTTACGGGTGACACGCTGTCTCCGACTGGCAATAGCGCATTAGAAACCTCTAAAGCTTTCCGCTTGGGTTCTGGTGGCGGCACCTTGACCATTCAAAAAGCCAATGTGCTTTCAGGAAATTATCCACTCTTCATCGGCTCAACGGATCAGAATGGACGCACAAACCTTGGCGGTGTGGTTTATCTCCCTGAGGCACAGAATTATGCAGGTCAAGTGACCATCGGTAGTGGTGGCCTCTTGGTCGTCGGAAGCAATGCCGCATTGAGCACTGGAAATAATACCATCAACCTACGTGCGGGGGAGTTACGCGTTGACGCGGCCTCGGGAACTTATTCTTCAATTGATAACCAGTACGCAGCCCGGAAGATTGATGTTTCTGGGGGGAACTCGACCGTGCGTGTCGAATCTCTCAAAGGTGCTGGCAGTTCCTTGGTTAGTATGGATACGCTGAGATTGGATGGTTCCAACCGCGTTCTTACGCTTTCCTCCAGCACCACTCGTCAGAATGGTATCCTCTTTAACGGTAAGACCACATTGAACCATACTGCTGCGGCAAGTCAGTACTTCGACATCGGCTTTGATAACCAAGGTTTCAACTCAGGCTTCTTATACCTGATGGGTGAAGTCGAGCAAACAGGCACGGGTAATAAAACGCTGATCAAGCGTCTCGGTGGTACTCTTGTTCTTGGCGCTGCGAATACCTATGCTGGCGGCACCCAGATTCAGCAGGGTAACCTCGTCTTGAGCAATACCAGCGCTGCAGGTGCTGCGGGTTCGACCATTACCATGGCGGTCAATGGTGACCGTACGGCACGTCTGAACTTCCAGATTGATGGTGCGGGTCCTTTTCTTTTTAACAACCCATTGAGCTTCACAGGTGGTAATAATGGTAGTAACCGTATTGTGACCGTCGCGCCGGCTACACTCAGCCCAACCAACGTCAATCAGGAGGTGCAGGTACCTTCTATTTCCTGGGCTGCTGTTTCGGGTGTTACGAATTTAGACCTGATCATTGACGGTTACCAAGGCTATCGTTTCACAGTCAATGGCAATGTCACCTTGGCACGAGACATCAATTTCCGCACACGCGGTGCTTTGACGACCATCAATGGCCAGATCACAGGTGCCTTCAACGTTCTGAAAGCAGACCAGGGCACACTCTGGCTGAAAGGAAACAATACCTACACAGGTTCCACCACTCTGAACAATGGTTATCTGGTTCTTGAAAATGATGCAGCTCTTGGCAATGCCAGCTCCACGGTGGCCTTTGGTACAACCACTAACTCACAGGTCTTACTCAGCGGTGTACGCAATGTTTCCCGAAACTTCACGAACTCCGCCACGGGCGGAACGCAGACCCTGGGCGGTCTGGATGCCGGAGCCAAAACATTCAGTGGTAACATTACCGCGACAAGATCTGTCAATGTGAGTTCCATCATCGGTGGCGATGTGAATTTCACTGGCACTATCAGTGCTGCGGGTGGAATCAACAAAGTGGGAACGGGCTCTGTCATTCTGAATCCAACCACTGGCACAGGCAATACCTACACTGGAGCTACCACCGTCACGGCTGGTACTTTGATCGGTCAGGCCCAGGCAACGAGTGGCAGTCCTTTTGGTGCCAATAGCGCCATGACTTTGGTGAATGGCACACTGCAACTCAATGGCCGTTCCGGTGTCAATAGCTCGGCCATCAGCACGGCAGCCATGACGATCAGTGGTGGTTCCCGCGTGGTCATCAATGATTTGGCGAACGATGCTTTCAGCACGACCTTGCGCTACGGTTCTCTCGCCAGATCTGGTGGTGGAACGGTAACTTTTGTTCCTCAACAGGGCAATCTGGGGACTCAGGAAATCGTCAGTTTCACCACGAACCCGACCTTAACCAATGGCATTGTTGGCACTTGGGCGGTAAGCACCGCCAGTGGCAGCAGCAATGCGGCTGATTATGTCACCACGACAGGCGCTGGCCCCTACAACCTTGTTACGGCGACTTATGGTGGCACGGGAAATCTGGATACGGCAAGTGGTGCAACTCAGGTCTTCAATGCTGGTGCAACAGCAAGCACCCTCACCGCTGACCGTTCCGTCTATGCTTTCCGTTCGGATGCTAACGTGGATTTGGCAGGTCACACTTTGAATGTGGGCAATGCTGGCCAAGCTGGTATCATCCTGAACAATGGTGCGGACATTACAGGGACTGCGGGTTCGGTACTGAACTTTAATAACAGTTTGCTCAGCCTTTATGTGGATGACGCGGCAACCTCTTCTTTATCTGTGTCGCTTACCAACGTTCGTGACAATTCAACGAATACTTTCTCCACGAATGTTGAGCCTGCCGTCAACAATGCACCTGTGTTTGTGAAGTTTGGTCGTTGCACTTTTGAGGTCAATTCGGCCATGAAAATCCAGGGTGGTATC
>JAOZVT010000840.1 GCA_025869455.1 Prosthecobacter sp. | reverse complement strand
CATCACATCTGCGGCCATGCTTAATGGCTTTGATGATCCGGCAGATATTCTGGATAGCAGCCCTGCCCCGAATGCCTTGGTACTTTTCAATCCAGTGCTGGATACCTCCAAAAAAGGTTTCGGGCTGGAGCGCTTCCCGGATGCGGGTGTCGCTAAGGATGCCAACCTGATCCGCGCTATCCGCCCAGGGTTGCCGCCGATGCTGCTCATGCATGGCACAGCGGACCGTGTGGTGCCTTTTGCTGGCACCTATGAATTCGCCAAGAAGTCTTCAAAGAAAAAGAACTTCTGCCGATTGATCGAATTTGAAGGTCAAGGACACGGCTTCTTTAACTTCAATCTCTCCTTTGAGATGTATGAAGCCACCCTGATGGCCATGGATGAGTTCTTTGTCGAACTCGGCTTCCTAGAGCCTGATCCAGAGGCAGGCCTGGGTAAGGTGGATTATTGATCGGTGCAGAATAGCCGAGAGATAAACCTTTGACTGACGTCAGTTGAGTTTGGTCTTGTTGGAAGTTCGTTTGGCATACCAAGCGTGAATCAATCCTGCCTGATAAAACTGAATCGGTATATCGAATCCCCCGTGTGAAATAATATCACACACATCGCTGGGAGGAAGCACGGCAACATCTCGTGTGTAGGCTTCACGCATTTTTTCGATGCCTTCAGGAGAGCCCCCTTCCTCACTCGTCAATCTAAACCAAACCTCAAGAAGACTGCGGCAATCTGATGCATCCATGTCTCCAGCCAGATCTGAGCTAACCAAAATGCCTTCCGCACCAAGACGATCTGCAATGCCTTGAAAAAATTCAGTACGATTCTTGCGTTCGGTTATGAACTGCGAAACTAAGAAAGCTGTGGCTGCATTGAAGGGAACGACCGATTGAAGAGACTCTAGATACCCTGCATGGAAGGTACATCGCGATGCAATTCCGCGCTCTTCAGCCCGCCCTCGGAAGACATCCAACATTGCCACGGATGGCTCGACAGCCGTAAAGTGCCACCCGGGGAACTTTTGAGCCAGGAACAGAATCTCTGCACCAGTTCCAGCTCCGACACAAAGAATTCTGGCATCTGAAGGAAGCTCAGAGAAAATCTTGCTTACGAGCAAATGCAAGGCGCTGTTGATTGGAGCCGTTTTGATCCACCTCTCGTCGTATGATGAGGCTTGTTGATCGAATAATGCTGTGATCTTTTCTTTCTGCATGGAGTGCTAGGTGATGATTTCTGCCGTACGTCTGAGCTGTGCAGTCCCTATCTGGAGGGTAGTAAGGGAGCCGTAGCGGAATGTTTATACGAACGAGGCACATCCATGGTTGGCTCCATCATTTTGCACCTGCACTGATTCTCCCTGCAGACGATTTACGGTTATCTAGGCTCCATTTGATGGGCCCTCCATATCAGCAGATTCCTTCATCTGCTTCCCAAAGGAGATGAAGGAGTTATTCGATTCATTTAAATAACAAACACTGAGGTCTAAGCCCTCATGATATAGCCGCTTTACGCGATGATGTCTTTGGCCACCGTGCCATACACATCCGTGAGGCGGAAGTCACGCCCCGCATAACGGTAGGTGAGTTTTTCGTGATCTAGCCCCATCAGATTTAAGACAGTGGCGTGCCAGTCATGGATGTGCATTTTGTTTTCCACGGCTTCGTAACCATAGTCGTCTGTTTGGCCGTAGTTCATGCCGCCTTTGACACCCCCGCCAGCCATCCACATGGTGAACCCCTTGTTGTTATGGTCGCGCCCATCATCGCCCTGGCTATGCGGGGTGCGGCCAAATTCACCGCCCCAGATAACGAGGGTATCTTTGAGCAGCCCACGCTGCTTGAGGTCCTGGAGCAAGCCAGCGATGGGTTTGTCAATGGCATCACAATTGTTCTGGAGCGCGGTCTTGAGATTGAAATGTTGATCCCAGTTTCCGTGCGTGATTTCGATAAAACGAACGCCTGCTTCCACGAGCTTGCGCGCCATGAGGCATTGTTTGCCAAAGGTGTCCGTGGGGTCTTTATCAATGCCGTAGAGGGCTTTGGTGGCAGTGGTTTCTTTGCTGAGGTCCAGCACCTTTGGCACCTCTGCCTGCATGCGAAAGGCCAGCTCGTAAGATTCAATGACGCCTTCCACTTCTGCACTGACACCGCCATCCTGTACCATGCGGGACTGATTCAGTGACTGCACTAGGTCCAACTGCGTGCGCTGGGCCTCCGTACTGTAACGGTCGTTTTTGATATTGGCCATGCTGGCCTGATCCCCCCCTCCACCGAAACGGCGGGCAAAGGCTCCACCACCAGGGAGGCTATTGCCGCCGATCTTGGTCCCCTGATAGATGGCTGGCAGAAAGGCGCTGCCGTAACTGCGGGTGGCATTGCCGGGGGGATTGATGGTGATGAAACCGGGGAGGTTTTCATTCTGAGTTCCCAGCCCATAGAGCGCCCATGAGCCGAGCGATGGCCTAACAAACTGTGCAGTTCCCGTGTGCAGTTGAGTGAAGGCTTGGGGATGCGCTGGGACGTCCGTGGCCATGGAATTGATGATGCAAAGGTCATCCGCCTGTTTCGCCAAATTCGGTAGCAATTCAGAGATCCAAAGTCCACTCCGACCATGTTGATTAAACTTCCACGGTGAGCGCATGAGCTTAGCCTGCCCATAACGACCTGCTACCGAAGGGGCATTTTTGCCATCATCCGCCATCAGCTTGGGTTTGTAGTCCAGGAGATCCACATGGGATGGCGCGCCCTGCATGCAAAGGAAGATCACATGCTTCGCCTGTGGGGCGAAGTGCGGATTTTTAGGAGCTAAGGCCGAACCTGCTCTCAGGGACTGCTGCTGGGCCAGAGCCGCAAAAGCAAGGTAACCGAAACCACTGGAAGTGGATTTAAGGAAATCGCGACGTGTGTTCATGGCATGAGGGTGATGGCCTGAAACGGAGCCAGGAGAGCTGGGCTTCAATTCAGATGGACGGGTTGAACACCAGCTAGGAACGGCAGTTGTTGGATAGAGTTATAAAAGCGTTCTTTTTTTATTTTTTACTTTCAGCCGAGGCAGAAGTATGTAGCTCATTGTGTTATTGAGTAAAATTCCTCTTGAACTGAGGCTAATCAATCTAACTGAGTTTTTCTCCTTATGTTTGGAAGTATGACACACCTTATTCCTTGCCACTTGATGGGAAGCCGTCTGAGAAAGCTGACCTTTATCGTGACCGTTATTCTGAGTGGCAACAGTCTTTATGCCCAAGGAGGAGGGAGCCGCGTCTGGACGGACAGCCAAGGGCGGACCGTACGCGCAACCATGGTGGGGGCAGCGGAAGGCCAAGTGATGCTGCAACTGGAGAGCGGTTCCCGCAGCGCGGTACCTTTGGCCACCCTGTCTCCGCAAGATCAGGCCTATGTGCGGGCATTCAGCCAGGTACCTGCAAGGGCTCAGACCACAGCACCTGCTGCCAGCCAGTCTATGCCGCTGGCCTGGCCCAAGGAGATCATCACCGTGGATCCGAAGTCTGTGGAGGTCACCCCTGGTATGCAAAACGACGCGGAACGCCGTTACCATTATCAGTCTGGATCCTTTGAGTTCATTGCGTTTGCACCTCTTGCTGGCACAGTGATGACAGATGTGGCAGCGGATTTCGAATTGATCCGAACAGCGATCAAACGTCTTCCCTGGAGTTGGGAACTCAAACCACGGGATGGGGAAAGGTTTAAGATTTACCTGACGGAGACGGATGCAGACTACATCGGCATGGGGGGAGATGACAAGACCTCGGGTTTTACCAAAGATGGCAAATCATTCATCAGGTTCTCATCCTTGGGTTTGAAGAAGGTCGGGACACGTTATGCCTTTGATGCACGGCAAAAGGAGCCTGGTCGTGTGGTGGGGATGACCCTCCGGGAGATGATCTGGGACAAACGGGGACTCATGTATCCGTGGTCTTCGACAGGGCTGGAAAACCTGATGCAGTATGTGGCCTATCAGGACAATGGAACCGTCCGGTTTACCAATTTGGAAACCAGCATTAAAAAAGCTGTCAAGGAGCGCTCCTCGTCCGAAGTACAGCCGGACGTGTCTAGACTGCTGAGGCGACTGCGGCAGGACTGGGGCGTGGACCGGGGAGATTCAATGCAGTTCCTGCGGGAGGATCATCTGGACTCCATGATGCTGATTTACTTTTTTGGATTCCTAGATGGTGACGGCAGCGGAGCGGCATTGCATGCCTACTTCCGTGAGATCGGTCAGGCGGCGGCAAGGAGGAACTATAGCAATTCCAGGGAGAAGGGCACCGAACTCCTGAACAAGCTCATCGCTGGCCGTGATGATGCACGCCTAGCAGTTGAAATGGGGGAAAAATTCCGCGCTGCTGGCATCAAGTTTTGATGGCTGGTCGCTGATAATTTCGAGAAAAAGAGACTCAGTTCAAATAACGGAACTCTGCGCTGGCAATGAGGCTCTGGCAGAACGCAGAGAGAGCTGCAATCTGGGCCGTACTCTTAACCTCTTGACTACTCCGACCTGCTATGACCTGCTGGGGAAAACGGGACCAAAAGTTCTTGATAGCCGCCATTTCAGGCTCAGTCGGTGAACGTGAAAAGGCGAGCTGGTAGGCGTAGATGAGGCGTTCCAGTGGCGTTCCTTGATATTTGGTTAGGCGCTGGGCAAAGGCATCCGCCGCACTCAGTGCCTGCGGGTTATTCATCAGGAAGAGACTCTGACTGGGGA
>JAOZVT010000839.1 GCA_025869455.1 Prosthecobacter sp. | reverse complement strand
GGAGAGCAGAACTGCTCAGGATAAACCTTTCGGGAATAATAACATGCCGCTAGCTACGGCTTATCTAAAAATAAGCAACCTAGCATTAGGAAATCATTACCCCGAAGAAGAAAACAAACTTACGCAATAACCTCTTGAATCACTTTACCGTAGCTGATCGGCACGGGACGATTGGCCACGTCATGCACTTCTGTATCATGCTTAATGCCTAACAAATGATACATCGTAGCAGCCAGATCATCTGGCTTTACCGGTTTTTCCGCTGGGTATTCGCCATTTTTATCCGAAGCACCGTGGACAAAACCGCGCTTCACACCACCACCTGCGAGCAGAGCGGTGTAGCACTGGGGCCAGTGATCGCGGCTGATGTTCTTGTTAATCTTCGGCGTACGACCAAATTCCCCAACCCAAACGACTAGCGTCTCGTCCAGCAGACCGCGCTCATCCATGTCATTGAGGAAAGTAGGCAGAGTCTGCTCCGTCATGGGCATGTGATAGGCATCAATGATGGGGAACATGCGCGTGTCATTGAACCCATGCGTATCCCATCCGCCTGAGGTGGTGCTTTGACCTCCAATGCTTGGGGCAAAGTTCACGGTCACAAATTTTACCCCAGCCTCCACCAAGCGGCGGGCCAGCAGGCAGCTTTGACCATAAGCGGTGCGACCATAGGCATCGCGCACTTTGTCGGGCTCTTTGGAGAGATCAAAGGCAGCCCGCAGCTTCTCACTATGAAGCATGGAGAGTGCTTTTTCATAGTACCCGTCAATGCCGCGAGCCTCGGCAGAGTGATCCATCAAGCGTGTTTGAGCATCCACCATCTTTTGCAGTTCGCGCCGTGCGGTGAGGCGCTCATAGCTGATACCTGGGGGCAGACTGAGCTCCGGCAGCGCGAAATCTGGGGCACTGGGATCACGCAGGACAAAGAAAGGATCATGCTGCTTACCCAGGAAACTGGCGCGCTGCCCAGGGGTAAAGGACCCATCACTCACCGTCCAGGGAAAGCTGGCTGCGGTGGGCATTTCCCCTTTCCCTGGTGCCAGACGATCCACCACGGAGGCATAGGCAGGAAAGAGATCTGGAGAGTCCTTCAGACGTTGGTCATCACTCGCCGGAGCATGGCCACTCAGCGCATAATAACCCGCGCTGTTGTGATTCTTCATCGTGTGATGCATGGATCGGATCAGGGTGACCTTATCCATGATTTTGGCCGTTTTGGGCAAACGGTCAGAAACGTAAATGCCATCGGCGCTGGATTTGATGGGCTTATGAAAACCACGAATGCCCTCCGGTGCGTCCGGTTTCAAATCAAAGGTTTCCAGGTGGCTAGGGCCGCCCCACTGAAACATAAACACGACCGACTTGGCCCGGGCAATCATCTTGTCGGTGACACCGATCTCGTTCGCACGAAGAATACGCGGCATGGTCAGGCCTAGCATCCCCAGACCACCGGCTGAAAGCAGGCGACGACGCGACCATGGAGCAGGGGAGCAGGAACCGACAAGATCAGGGGGCATAGAAGAAATACGAGGGGTTGCATGCTTTATTTCGTGCTTGGCAGCTTAAACCTGACCAAAGCCAAGCTCAAACGTCAACATCCTCCGTGCATTCTCGCCTGATCCGTGGTTCAGATGTGGGACTCTGAATGTCTGACCGCCCCGCCAATTCTCCGCGACCTGCTGCCCAATCCTTGTTTGATCTGGGGCTACCGCATGCCGTGGATGGAGAGCCTGAGTCAACCTCCCTTGAAATCCGCCAGCGGGTAGCACGAGTCCAGATCGAAACCGCAGCAGCCTTGGAGCTGGATTATGGGATCCCAGAGAAACTGGATTCGCAAATCGGCATTGGCACACGTGTCATGGTGCCATTGCAAAATCAGCGTGTTGCCGCGGTGGTGATTGAGATTCTGGAGTTTTCTGATCACCGTTCCAAGCTGAAGGAAATCGCCTCGCTGGTGGGATCTCGCCCCATGTTTACACCAGGGTTGCTGAAATTAGCCCAATGGATCGCCGACTATTACGTGGTGCCAGTGAATAGGGTCTTGCGAACGATGTTACCGCAAGCGGTGCGCGAAAAACCGGAGACTTTTCTCACCGATAGTCATCTCAAGCTAGCCAAGGAACCTCCGCCGGAGGTGTTTGAAAAACTGCATAACACCGCCCCCATGCAGGCGCGAATTCTGGAGAAGCTACGGAGTAATGGTGGTGAGGCGACTCTGAGCGAGCTCCGCCGTGAATTGCCGCGTGCAACAACGATCATTAAACCACTCATCAAGGCAGGCTGGATAACGCGTAGTGAAATCCGAGTGGAGCGGGATCCCTTCCAAACCGAGGAGTTTTTGCCTAGCCAATCTCTGACCTTCACCGAAGAACAGAAGGTGGCCTATGAGGCTGTGATGAAGGCCATTCACGCTACATCAACAACCAAGCTCACCAATACATCCCCTGCCCGGCCCGTCACCACGTTGCTGCTGCATGGGGTCACAGGCAGTGGGAAAACTGAGGTCTATCTGCAGGCAATTTCTCAGGTGCTGGATATGGGAAAAACGGCGCTGGTACTCGTACCAGAAATCAGCCTAACCCCCCAGACGATCGAACGCTTCAAGGCACGTTTTTCAGAACAAAAGGACGCCATAGCTGTGCTGCACAGCCATCTGAGTGATGGCGAGCGTCATGATGAATGGTTCAAAGTACACGAGGGGCGCGCCAAGATCGTCATTGGTGCCCGTAGTGCCATCTTTGCCCCGCTAGAAAATCTGGGACTGATCATCGTGGATGAGGAGCATGAGCCATCTTACAAACAAGAGGATACGCCACGCTACCATGCGCGTGATGTCGCTGTCGTGCGTGGGCGCATTGAGAATTGTGCCGTGTTATTAGGCTCGGCCACACCGAGCCTGGAATCGTTTCAAAACGCTAGCACGGGCAAGTATGAACTGCTCAACATGACCAAGCGTACCGATGGCAAATCCATGCCTCTGATCCGCATTGTGGACATGCGTTTGGAGCGTCGCAAAGGCACGGAGGTTTCCTTTGTCAACACAGGCATTCTTTCTCAAAAACTGCGCAACGCCATCACAGATCGCCTAACCAAAAAGGAGCAAACGATCCTGTTTCTAAACCGCCGAGGGTTTAACACCAGCCTTTCCTGCGTGGCCTGTGGCGAAGTCGTCCAATGCCAGGAATGCGCGATCCCGATGACCCTGCACAAAAAGGATAATCGCTTGGTTTGCCACATCTGCGGAGCCCGTCGGGTGCCGCCAAGCAAGTGTCCTTCCTGCAAAGAACCTGGGCTCAAATACTCGGGCTTTGGAACGGAACGGGTCGAGCAGGCCATCCGTGAAGTTTTCCCTCAAGCACGCATGGCGCGAGTGGATACCGACACCATGCAGAGAAAGAACCAGCTGCGGGATACCCTCAAAGATTTCCGATCTCAGAAGCTCGACATCCTCATCGGCACTCAGATGATCGCCAAGGGGCTGGACTTTCCCAATGTCACGCTGGTGGGTGTTTTAAATGCTGACACTGCCCTGAATCTACCTGACTTCCGGGCAGCCGAGCGCACCTTTCAACTCCTGGTACAAGTCGCCGGGCGCGCAGGTCGTGGTGAGGTCAAAGGCGAGGTTTTTGTCCAAACACACGCACCACACAGCCCAGCGATTCAATTCAGTCGTCACAATGATTTCGAGGGCTATGCAGCGCAGGAACTCGAGCACCGCATCGCCTTCAAGTATCCGCCTTACAGTCACGTGGTGCTCATCAGCGCCCGTGGCAAACATGAGGCCCAGGCCGAGTTCACTTTGCAAACTCTCCATAAACGCCTGGAACAAGGCCTGCCAGAAGGCACTATCATGGGAGAACCCACCCCAGCTGCTCTGGCGAAAGCCCATGGACAACATCGCTTTCAACTGCTGCTACGCAGTGAGAAAATCCGCGTTCTATGTGCCCACATCCAACGCATCATTCTAGGACTTAGCGTACCTCCAGAGATCTACGTCAGTTGGGATGTGGACCCGATGAATGTGGGGTAACCACTCTGGCTGAAATTCAAAGAAGATGACTGATACGGGTGTGCTCGACCATGACCGAAGTCAGCACCCGACTGGATAAACGACATCGATATTCGAGCAGCCCTTTGGTTTGAGCCTCTTTCGCCAAAAACTATTCGGCAGAAGTTGTTAGGCACAAAAAACCCCTGGCAGGTAAAACCTAACAGGGGCAAATGTAATTAGATGAAGAAGACTAGATCGACTTGCGCTTACGCTTCAAGTGAAGCTGAGCGGTGCTGCGCTGGATCATGGCCATGACAGCCGCCACTTCTTCCTGCTTCTCCCCCTGTTTAAGGGATTCAAGGGATTGCTTGGCGCGTTCCAGGGCTTCTTCCACAGCCTTTTCGTCAATCTCATCGCAACCGACGGCCATGTCAGTCAAGACACGAACGTAACTGCCTGTGATTTCCACCAAGCCTTCACCAACAGCCAGTTCGGTAACCTTACCAGCTTTGATGAGACGTAGTTCTCCGCACTGGAGAGAAGTCACCAGCGGGGCGTGTGAAGGAAGGACGCCCAGTTCGCCATCAAAACCTGGCAGAACAACACTGTCCACTTCACCAGAGGCCAAGTGGCCGTCGGCATCTTTACCTGGAAAGATGCGAGCTTCTGGAGTGACGATTTCGAGATGAATGGGCATTGGAGATAAGATTCAGGTTTCGAGTCT
>JAOZVT010000838.1 GCA_025869455.1 Prosthecobacter sp. | reverse complement strand
AGTGCTTTGACGGGTTTTACAGGTGGCGTGATCAGTGCTCCGATTACGGATGGTGGCAATGGTTATGCTTTCCACCGGTATGCATTGGGAAAAGGAAATGGTACATTGGCCTTGGCTGCTGCGAATACCTATGGAGGCGCGACTGTCCTGGGCCGTGCATCAACTGGTTACTCTGGAGCTATCACTATTTTGGATTTCGCCGCTGCGACTTCTCCTGACTCAGACATCCTCTACAACGGTTTAGCGACTCCAGGTGGACTCAGTTTCATCGGCGGAAACAGTGCCCCTAGCGTTTTGCGCTTAGCAGGTAAAGATGCTACTGCAAATAGTCAACGATTTGGAGATGTGACTGTAAGTGGCACTTATTCGAGCATCGAAATGACCTCGGGTGCAGGTGGTAGCGTGGATCTTAGTTTGGGACAATTTAGCCGTTCGACGGCCAATGCCACTTTGCTAATTTCTGGTCCTGCTTCCGGCGCGGTCACAACGTCACAGGCGGATGGTTTTATTGGCCCTTGGGTGACGTATGCCGATGGCGCTGGGGGGCGCAGTTGGGCTCAGGTTGTCGGAGGGGTTTTGAAGGCTGGTTTTTCTGGAGACACTCCGTTTGTCAATGGAACCATTCTGGGAGACGCCGACTACACCGCAGCCAGTCATTTTGGGATTACTTCATCATCGGTCGGTGACTTGGCTCAGATTGTGAGTGTGGTGAATCTAGCGACGGTTTCCATGGCGGATGACCTCGCTGACCGAAATCTTCTCATTGGTTCGGGCAAAACCTTGAGGCTGGGAACCTTGGGTGGGATTCAGCTCGCTGCCGGAGCTAAAAATCTAACGGTGGGACAGGAAGGCGTAACCAGTAGTTTGTCAGCAGGTGGTGAAACGACCAATACGGCGGGGCAGTTGATCCTGTCGAATCATTCGGATACATCCCTCCTAACGATTCGTTCTAACATCGTCAACAATGGGTCCGGTGCCGTTTTGCTGATCAATCAAGGAGCGGTTGGATCACGCACCGTTTTGACAGGCACCAATACCCACACTGGAGGCACGCAGGTGGCCAGTGGCATTTTGGAGGTGCAGAGCAATGGGGCTTTGGGGACTAGCGGCACGGTGACTGTGCTAGATGGTGCCACTCTGGGATTATCTGGTGGAGTGTCCATTAATCGTGCTCTTGCGGGTGTTTCTGGTATTGGTGATGGGGGAATGGGAGCCATTCGCAACTTGAGCGGCAATAACTTCATTACAGGGGCGATCACTCAAACCAGCCCCGTCGTCATATCTGCCGATGCGGGCAGTAATCTGACCATTCAATTGGCTACGCCTGCTACCACGGCGATCTCTGGTAGCTATGGCCTAACATTCAGTGGTGCTGGAACCATTGCCGTGAATAGCCGCATTGCCATTGGTACTTTGGCGCTTATCAAAATAGGCTCCGGGCGGCTTATCTTGGGAGGTGATAATAATTTCACAGGGGTAGTGACTCTGAGCCAGGGCGTGATTCGGGCAACTCATGCGAATGCGTTAGGCACCACGGCCGGAGCCACCACCATTTCTTCTGGCGGAGTCCTGGAGTTAAGCGGTGGGGTCGCGCTTGCTGCGGAACCCATCACCTTGTCGAGCCTTGGTATTGACAGCAAAGGCGGGATTCTCAATGTGGATGGTAATAACACACTGACTGGGCAGATAACGCTGGGGGCCACCACCACTCGGATTCATTCAGATTCAGGGCTGCTGACGCTGGATACGGTGTCAGGAAACGCCATTCTCCACAACTCGGCTAGCTCTAGAACCCTGGTTTTTGGGGGCAGGGGAGACATTCTGGTGTCTGATCCTATTGCGCGTAGCAGCACAGGCACCTTTGCGATCACTCGAGAAGGGGGAGGGACGACGACTCTGGCAACAACGGTGAACAACACCTCCACATCCTTGACCGCTGGTGTTCTCCATCTGGATTTTTCTGCGGCTAGTAGTCCCCTAACCAATATTTTGAATAGCGCTGCGCCTGGGGCTTTAAGTTTGAATGCGGCCACTTTAAAAATCACAGGTCATTCGGGGTCTGCCAATGCGCAGACCTTGGGTACTTTGACTTTAAATAACTATGCGAATCTCCAGATGGTGCAAAATGGTGCCAGCAGTTTGAATGTGACCGTGGGCAGTCTGACTCGTGGCTGGAGTAGCATCTGGGGAATTGATTTACCGACGACGGGCAACCTGCGGACCAGTGATGGTGTGGACAACTCTGCACTCAGCTTCGATGGGCGTGTTTATGCCTTCATCCGCGATCCCGTGAATGGTGATGAGTGGGCTGGTACCAGCGCCGTTTCGGGAGGACTTCGCAATGTGGTCAAACTGTCCAGCTTGGGGGGATATACTGACTCGACGGCGACAACACTTGCAGGCCACGCCAACATCGCTGCGGGAGTCACGACGACGACACTCTCAGCGGACACTGCGGTTTCGAGCCTGCGGTTCAGTCAAGCTCAGGACACAAACATCACTCAAGATGCAACGGGACGCATTTTAGAGACGGGTGGCATTCTGGTCAGCAGCACGGTGGGAGCTCATACGACGACGATCTCAACCCTGTCACTCAGGCCTACGGCTTCTACTGTCAGCAATCCTGAGTTGATTATTATGCAGAATAATACGTTAGGCTCGCTGGTCCTGGAATCTCGCATTATCAATCGTCTGGATACTGGTAAAACCACCGTTAGCGTCACTAAAGCGGGGCCTGGATTGGTGGTGATGAAGGGGGCCAATACTTTTAGCGGCAATCTGCGTGTGTATGAAGGGGCGATTCAATTCGCCGGAGGCAGTGTTAGTAGTAGCATCGAAATTCTGCTAGGTACAGGGGATTACAGCGGCAAAATTATTCTGGGTGATGCCGCTACGGCTTTCGATCCAACCATCGAGTACTTGCAGACGGCAGGGATCGGGACGGACAACCGGATCGTTGGGGGCGCATCCGTGATTTCTACCCTGAGTCTGAGTGGTTCCTCCACGACAGTGTCATCGTTTGCCAATGGCTTTTTAGGCGGGTTAGGCACGAATGAAGATAACCTTGCGCTGACCTTCAATCGCACCAATGCGGTACTGGAACTCGGTGGAGCGAATAGCTACATCGGTAAGACCACCCTGCGTGCCGGGACGATCCAGGTGACATCGTTGGCCAATGCCGGAGTGGTGAGTTCACTGGGCAAAGGTACGGATGATCCGATTATTGATATGGGATTGGTGACCAGTGGCACATCGGCCTTGGCTACCTTGCGTCACATTGGTTCAGAATTATCCACGACGGATCGCGTGATCAATTTGACCAATTCCACCTCAACAGTGACCAGTGTGACGGCTGTTATTGAAAGTGAAGGGACGGGCGCGGTTCAGTTCACCTCACCCTTTACCTCCACTGGCAGCAATACCACGGCCACACGGACCTTGGTTCTCGGCGGGACCAATGCAGGCGCAAACCAGATCGTTGGCATTGGCAGCAGTTCAGGTGTTGAGACCTTGCTGCAAAAGACTGGATTGGGAGCCTGGACCGTGACTGGGGCAAGTTCGCATGGCGGTGGCACTCAGGTGGATGCAGGTAGTTTCTTTGTGACCAATGCGACGGGCTCCGGCACCGGGACTGGGAATGTCACGGTGGCGACTGGAGCATTATTGGGTGGAAGTGGACGCATTGTCCCCAATGTTGATCGCAGTGTCACCATCACGGGCGGCACCTTGCAAATCGGGGCGGATCTTCCAGGCGTCACGCCTACGGCGGCCAGCATTTTGACCGTTCAGACTTCAGGGACAGGATTGCTTACGCTGACGGGCGGCTCTTTCCTGGCTTTTGATCTGTTTTCGGGCGCAGGATATGGGGATAATACGGGTACCTCTGGCTCTGCCGACTTGGCGATCATTTCTGGGAGTGTAGATTTGGGCACCGACACAACCCTGAGGGTGGCCAATCCGACGGGGATGAGCGAATGGAACGAGAATGATCAGTGGCGCTTGTTTGATTGGTCTGGATTGACCGGCCCCATCACTGGTTCAGTAACCCAGTATGAACTTCCAGCTTTGCCCTCGTATCTCGCCTGGGATACTTCGGAATTGTTTAATACTGGTATTCTTTCCGTCTCTCTGGTGCCGGAGCCAAGTCGTGCAGCATTTTTAGGCTTCGCAGGTGCGGTTTTACTGGGAAGGCGTCGGCGGGCCTGCTAGGAAGTAGGTTTGCCGGAAGTCGGATTTCACCATCTAAAGGGGCGTTTTTTTGACTGTTTTCAGCTTTCAGAAGTTTCACTCAGGTTATCATGGATGAAAGTTCATCCGCAGATTCCATGCAGGTCGTAATTGACTGAGTAAAAACGGTGCGCCACGTAGTAGGTGTCAGTTTTTTAGTCCCCGGCGCTGCCAGCCACGCCCTGTTCATGAAAAATCCTCCCGCCAGCGCTTCCGCCCCTGTATTTCCGTTCGAACTTGTTCGCGCCGATCTTGAGATCGTCGAAAAAGCGATTCGTGAACAATCACGTGCCTTTGATCCAGCCGTCGAAGGGTATGTTTCCTACGTATGTCAGGCTGCCGGGAAGCGGATTCGCCCAGCACTAGCTTTGCTAGCAGGTGGTGCCACAGGCGGGAAGACGGAAGAGCACACACGCCTTTCGGTGATCTTGGAGATGGTCCACATCGCTTCTCTGGTTCATGACGACATCATGGATGGTGCGGCTACGCGTCGTGGATTGCC
>JAOZVT010000837.1 GCA_025869455.1 Prosthecobacter sp. | reverse complement strand
TGGAAGGAATTATGATGTCCCCCGGTAAAGCGCGCCGTTTTGAATGGACCGAGGTTCCAGATGAGATCGGAGACGAGATGGGCAATGCCAAGCTCAGCGACACGCGTTACATATGTACAGCCGTTAAAAACTTTCTCGAACAGCTCAATCCCAATCCAGGTGATGAGGCAAGGCGCGGGGGCAATGTTTTTGTGCAAGTGGCAAAAGGGGACACCACCGCCATACTGCGTCGCCTGTGGGGAGTGATAGACACAGAGGCAACGGCAGCCCGGATCATCCCACCTCTATATGAAGGTGAGCCAGTGAAAGGCAAGAACCGCGCTGACCACCGGCACCATGCACTTGATGCTATCATCATCGCCCTGACCAGTGTGCGCATCATGCAACTCATGTCCCGCATGAGTTCTTGGCATGGCAGGGAGGCACTCTACACGCCTGGAAAGGTCCTCAAATGCCTACCGCCGTGGCGGGGATTCCGGGATGAAGTACGGCAGACCTTAGCAAACATCATCGTCTCCCATGATCCCACCCGAAAGATCAGCGGTGCGTTGCACAAGGAAACAGCCTATGGCTTGGTTGATCCGATCAAAAACGTCTATGTCTGCCGTTGCCCAATTGGAGACTTGAAACCAGAGGATCTTGATAAGGTACGTGATCAGCGAGGTGTCGGCAGTCTGCTGAGGGCACGCCTGATCGAATACGGCGGTGACGCCAAAAAGGCTTTTGCCATGCCATTATTGCACAAAGATAAGACCACACCCATTCGTTCGGTTCGATTGTTGGTAACCTTGGGGAATTCCATGGGAATCCGACGAAAAAACGAAGCTGGCCATGCGGCAGGCGCCCCTTTCAAACATCATCCCTTAGGATCAAATCATCATCTCGAACTTTTTGCCCACACGGAGACAGGCAAGTGGGACGGCGAGATTGTTTCGACCTTTGAGGCAGCGCGACGTTCCTCCATGAAGCAGCCAATTGTCAAAAAGGATCATGGGAGTAACAAGGAATTCATCATGGCATTGCATGTGAACGACATGGTAGAGATCTACCAAGGCGACATACAATTGATCGTTGTTGTACAAAAACTTAGCGCTGGTGATATAGTTCTTCGCCCACACAATCTGGCTAGGACCGATGATGAGTACAAAAAAGTTGGGCGGATCATCAAGACTGAAAGAACCATCAGAGACCTGAGGCCACGACTTCTAGATGTAACCGTCCTCGGCGATATTCGCTACAGAACCTGAAATTGTTATTTTCGATTACATGCTACAGCCATGATCAAGCGCACCGTTGAAATATCCCGGCCGGCCCACCTGTCGGTGAGCCGTGCTCAGCTTGTCATTAAGGCTAAGGAAAGTGATGCAGAGCTTTCAGTTCCTATTGAAGACCTGGGAGTACTTGTTCTCGATGACAGCGGGATCACACACAGCACTGCCGCGCTGCTTGCCTGCATGAAAAACAATGTGGCCGTCGTGCTGTGTGATGAGCGGCACCTACCAGCCGGACTGCTTCAACCCTTTGAAGGTCATACCCTTTTTCAAAAACACCTACGAGACCAGCTGGATGCCAGCCAGCCTCAAAAAAAGCAGCTCTGGCAGCGAATCATCCAGGCAAAGCTGAAAGCCCAAGCGACGATTCTGCAAAAGCACACCGGAAATGATGCCCACATTGGCAAACTTGCTGCCCAGGTGCGAAGTGGGGATCCCGACAATCTGGAGGCCTATGCCGCTCGTCGTTACTTCTCCAGCCTCTTTGGTGAGAACTTCACCCGAAATCCAGACTTGGGTGGCATCAACAGTGCGATGAATTACGGCTATGCTCTGTTACGAGCCGCCGTGGCGCGTAGCATTGTCGGTTCGGGCATGCATCCTGCACTCGGCATCTGGCACAAGAACCAATACAACGCCTTCACCCTCGCCGATGACCTCGTGGAACCGCTTCGCCCCAGCGCAGACTCGCTAATCGCCTCTCGAATGGCGGAACACCCATTGAATGACGAACCCATGCTCAACCGCCACTGGCGCACGACTCTCCTACAACTTCTCCAGCAGGAATACCGTATTGGTGACCGCACATTTCCGCTTCTGGTGGCTCTTCAACACTACACCAGCAGTATTCGGCAGTATCTCAGCCGTGAGGTTGAGGAACTTGAAACCCCTGTTCTTTTGTGATCTTTGGAGGTTATCGCAGTATGTGGATTGTCGTCATGTTTGACCTGCCGACGGACACTGACGCAGCGAAGCGCGAGTACCGAATGTTTAGGGAAACTCTGCTGGAGGATGGTTTCGTCATGCTCCAGTTTTCCGTCTATGCTCGCCACTGTGCCAGCTACGAAAACCTGGAAGTCCATGTGAACCGGGTGAAAACTTGGCTGCCACCAGACGGCCATGTCCGCCTGCTCACATTCACTGACAAGCAATTCCAGAAGCAACTCGTATTTTACGGAAAAATTCGCGCCTCAACCCCGCCTCCTGCGGAGCAGTTGACACTTTTTGAATGTGAGAAGAAACGTAAGAGGCTGAATCTCAATGATTCAGCCTCTTACTATTGTAACTCATCAGCGCCTGCCCGCAATCTACAGCATCGTGAGTGTTCCCGTTGTCGTAGTTATGATTGTAACTCATCAGCGCCTGCCCGCAATCTACAGCGAAGTCCGCCCCCTGCAGATCCTTCTGATTATTGTAACTCATCAGCGCCTGCCCGCAATCTACAGCAGCCGGTCGCGGAGGAGGGCTGTAAACTTATTGTAACTCATCAGCGCCTGCCCGCAATCTACAGCCAGCAGGCTGGCCCCAGCGCCGTGCCAGTGATTGTAACTCATCAGCGCCTGCCCGCAATCTACAGCCTGATTTAGGTCTCGCAAAAGGTACAATTAATTGTAACTCATCAGCGCCTGCCCGCAATCTACAGCCTGAAGAGTGGAACTCTGCGGCAGAGCATATTGTAACTCATCAGCGCCTGCCCGCAATCTACAGCAAGCTGAAGCTGAGACAGCACCAGCTGGCAATTGTAACTCATCAGCGCCTGCCCGCAATCTACAGCAAGACCACTTGTCAAAAACTTCATACGCTTATTGTAACTCATCAGCGCCTGCCCGCAATCTACAGCAAACCCTAAAGATGGGCGAACGTTCGACGGATTGTAACTCATCAGCGCCTGCCCGCAATCTACAGCAAGAAATCGCTGAGGCAAAACAGAGTGACCATTGTAACTCATCAGCGCCTGCCCGCAATCTACAGCAAAAAAGCAAGAGCAGGCATCCTTGCAGATATTGTAACTCATCAGCGCCTGCCCGCAATCTACAGCACACGGTGGAGAACGGGGAAGCCTGCCACCATTGTAACTCATCAGCGCCTGCCCGCAATCTACAGCGAGCTGATCGTTCCTACCTGCCAAAAAGCCATTGTAACTCATCAGCGCCTGCCCGCAATCTACAGCAAGTAGGCTAGCGTTGCTCATGCCGAGGTATTGTAACTCATCAGCGCCTGCCCGCAATCTACAGCTGAACGAAGGCGTGAGAGGTCTGTTTGTCTATTGTAACTCATCAGCGCCTGCCCGCAATCTACAGCTGAACGAAGGCGTGAGAGGTCTGTTTGTCTATTGTAACTCATCAGCGCCTGCCCGCAATCTACAGCCGTCGTCTTGAGAGGCACCGGAAAGTTTCAATTGTAACTCATCAGCGCCTGCCCGCAATCTACAGCTGCTGGCAGCAATGCGTTGGCTACGACATCATTGTAACTCATCAGCGCCTGCCCGCAATCTACAGCCCATTGGGCAACCTCCATTGGCCATGTTAGATTGTAACTCATCAGCGCCTGCCCGCAATCTACAGCCTGATGGTGCGGAAGAGGAAACCGAGGAAGATTGTAACTCATCAGCGCCTGCCCGCAATCTACAGCAGGGTCTATAAAGGTGCACCAAACCTTTATATTGTAACTCATCAGCGCCTGCCCGCAATCTACAGCATCAGAATGTGTGGTATGTCCTTAGCGGCTATTGTAACTCATCAGCGCCTGCCCGCAATCTACAGCATTGCATGCGAAGGTAAAAAAGTTGCATTCATTGTAACTCATCAGCGCCTGCCCGCAATCTACAGCGCAACGCAGGAAATGTGTGCATCTGGGGCAATTGTAACTCATCAGCGCCTGCCCGCAATCTACAGCCATTTGAGCGCGATACGTCCACGGGGGAATATTGTAACTCATCAGCGCCTGCCCGCAATCTACAGCATAAAGGAGGATATTCAACTACGTCATCTGATTGTAACTCATCAGCGCCTGCCCGCAATCTACAGCCTTCCAAGAGGGCAAGAGCTTTCAACCGAGATTGTAACTCATCAGCGCCTGCCCGCAATCTACAGCCCCATTTGGCCGATGGCGGTGGAAACGCGGATTGTAACTCATCAGCGCCTGCCCGCAATCTACAGCTCGCGAATGAACTGGATCGCCAAATCGGCGGTATTGTAACTCATCAGCGCCTGCCCGCAATCTACAGCAATAGCTTTCAAGCTTGATTCTTTATCAGTATTGTAACTCATCAGCGCCTGCCCGCAATCTACAGCCGCTTCTCCTTTAGGCAGCCACTCAAACAAATTGTAACTCATCAGCGCCTGCCCGCAATCTACAGCTGGCGGTGGTGGTGCTTTCTTCTGTTTCAGATTGTAACTCATCAGCGCCTGCCCGCAATCTACAGTATCCGTCAAGCCAAGCCCCTATGAGAACCCATTGGCGGGAGAGGTATTG
>JAOZVT010000836.1 GCA_025869455.1 Prosthecobacter sp. | reverse complement strand
CGCTGCCGGCAGAAACCGGCAGCGGCCTTCGCTGTTAATGAATAAAAAAATTTCCTCCGCAGCCAATCGGCTGCGGAGCTATGGATTAAACTTATTTGCGGAGGTATTATTTATTTAGCGGAAAATGATAAGTTAGGAATTAAATCTCAAACATTTGGAATCTAAATGGTCAGGTTTCTTTTTATCATCTTATTCTCATTCAGTTTCTTTATATCGGGCAAAATTGAAGCATCCTCGCGGACACCAAGCCCAGAAAGGATTGCTGAACTGGAGAATTTGGCGAAAGCTGGAGATGCCACCGCACAAAGTGCGCTAGGATATTTCGGTTATCTCGGAACAGCCGGGATTAATAGTTCGGACACTCCAAAATGGCTATACTGGAGCGCAGAGCAGGGAAATGCGGAGGCACAGTTTTATCTGGGCTTAAGCTATATAAGCGGCAAGGACGTAAAACAAAGCTATTTGCAGGCCTACTTTTGGTTGCGCGTGGCCTCCATCAGTTGCCCAAAATGCGCGCCAGACAGACATTTGATTTATTTAGCGCGCCTAAACGAGGTCAAACAGCAGCTCACCGATGTTCAGCTAACTTACATGGAAGAACGTGTGAACGAATGGAAACCGATTACTTCTAGCATTCAAGTTTTGAAAATGAAAGCAGCGCAAGGAGATGCTGACGCAAAATATCAGCTGGGAAAACTTTATGCTGAGGGTAAAACCATCACCCGAAATATCATCATCGCTACTCAGTGCCTGTTTGAGGCTTCTGAATTGGGTCATAAGGAAGCGAAAAGTGAGCTTGAAGGTTTGGGAGATACTTCTATGCACTTTGCGAACCCTGACGCATGGCATCGACTTGGTGTTCCGCCACTCCCTCCGCCACCAGTCCCGCCCCCTTGTGGTTCATATCCCTTTTAAGGTTCGTTTCAGTAAAGCCGCAATTAGTGTGCCTGCGGTAAAAGTGTAGCCCTGACATCTTCCTCGCTTTACCTTCTCCCGCCCCATTGACGGTCAGAAAGCTCGTCGCCCAACGCCTTGCGAATGTTTCGCCGCAGATGCCGAAGCTCCGAACAGAGATAGCGCAGCTCCAACTCTAGCTTGTCATCCATCTCCACTTCTCCGTCGTCGATGGCGTTCATGATGCGATGCAGCCTGCAGGAAATATGCTGGCGGCCAAGTTCTCTGAGGAGTTTCTTTAGCAGGCTTTGGTTAACGTCATAGCGCCGCATCTTGTGATGACGGGGGCTTGGCGTGTCGAAGAGTCGGGAGCGCATATAAGCGGCTATCGGCATGTCGCCTGCCAAGACATCGAGCCTTGCCCGCTCCTCCGGACTCAGCCGCATAGAAAAGGGTAAGCCATATTTATCATTCCGACGCGCCATGTTTCGCTACCTTTGTTCTGTGCTGCCCTGTCTTAGAAGTGCTGCCCTCACATCTTCCTCGCTCCAATGCAGCCTTTCAGGATTGCCCCGAAGAAGCGTTGACCGCTTCTTGGTGATCGTCGTACCGACCTTATGCGGCCTGAGTTCAGAGCCGATAATATTCTCTATGACGGCTGCTTTCAATACGGTCAGTTTCACAAAGTCGCCGTCGATATGGGCGATTTGCGCCACGACCTTTTGCTTTCCCCACGGGCGGGATTTCTTCCTTTTGCGCGTTTTATTGGGCGACCATATCGCCTCTACCCATTCCACAACGTCGGATTCGAGGAAGTCGCCCTGTGATTTTTCCCATGCCATGAGTCACCTAACCGTTGGGTTGTTTTTAACTTGGGTTCCCTCTCTAATTGGAGAAGCCCCTTGCGATATCAAGAATTTTACAATTTCATCATGCCCATTGCGCGCAGCAATCTCTGCAGCTGTGAGTCCACAGTTTTTTAAGTCACATGCTCTTTGATTTATCATGCCGAAATGACTTAGGAATTTTACTTTTTCAAAGTCGCCATCGCGTGCTGCGGCAAACATTGGATATCTCAAATTCCTCACAGTAGGAGAAATCCAAGAACTGACCTCAAAAACGACGAAAAACAGCACAAGCAGAAAGAGCATTTTGCATGTCTTCCTGCCAATCGTACTTTCTTCTTTTTCTGCTTTGCTCAAAACTATCTCTTCTGGTTAAACTTCATGGATGCCCGTGCCGAAGTCGTAGCGGTCATCCGGATGGCGACGGGCGCGACCGAGCCGACACCGCCCCCCGTTGGGGGACGGATGCCCGCCCGCGAAAGCATTTCCTTCACTTCTAGCACATTCCCCCGAAGGTTAGGAACGGCCACTTTTGGGTCTATGGGCGGTCGGCGGGAAACAAGGCTTTCGTTTTCCGGCGAGTTGAAGACGCGGTTGACTAGTTGCGCGTTGTCGCGCTGCAAGACGACTTTTTGCAGATATTCGCGCTCGTCCAGCCGCTTCTCGGGCGGCGGCATCATGACGGTGACAGGCCATCTTGGAACGCCGTTGAGTGAATAACTCATGTTGGTTATGACTTCCAAGAAGGCGCGGTTTGCTTCCTGCCTGCGGATTTCGGCTTCGATCTTCATCTGGATTTCAGCGAATCTTCGGACGTATTCGTTATACTCGGCCTGCTTCACCTGATATTCGCGGGTCTTGTCCTGTGCCTTTTGTTCTTCGGTTTTGGCTTCAATGGCTTTGAGTTGCAGGGTTTCCAGCGTTACCTCGATAACCCTGCGGATACGCGCGCGCATTTCATCGGAGAGCGTATTGTTTTCGAGAGAGGCCTGCAGCAGTGACAGGTCGCCCGAGATAAGCGCAAGTTTGGTTTCCACTTGCGCCAGTTGAGCCGCAAGCGGCAGCTTCTCAAATACGGGGGTAGTTTCAACCTTTGCCGCGTCAGGGCTAAGACGCGCCATTTCCTGCCGCAGAAAATCAGCCGGAAGGAGGCTGATTTTGGCGTCAAGCTGCGCGAGTTGAGCCGCAAGCGGCGCTTTTCCCGCAGCCGCTGTCGCGGCAGGCTGCGGCGGTTCTGTGCCTGTGCTGACATATCTTGCGATTTCCTGCCGCAGCCGGAACACCTCGATGCGGTGTTCCTCGCGGTAAAAGAGTACGGTTTTCTGGAGTTCCTGCCGTTCCAGCAGGTGCGACCGGATAAGACCATGAAGCTCCTTCCGGTCGCGGGCGAGGCCAGCTTTCGCCTCGGCCTCGTTGATGGCTTTGATTTTCTGATATTCGCCCGTGATGCGCTGCCAGATACCCGCCACGCCGCTATACAGCCGCGCCGTTCTTTGGCGGGTTTCCTGTTGCCAGCGGGTTTGCTGCGCGTCAATAAGGCTTTGACGCTCCTGCCGCTGGCCTGCGACCACGGAACGAAGTTCCTGCACCAGCGGAGTCCGCTTGGTTGCGGCCTGCGTCTTGGCCTCCGCAATAAACCTGTTCAGGTTCTCCGTCATGCGGAGAGCCAGGTACGCCTTTGCCTGCCCTATATCGGGCAGGGTTTCGGGTGCGCCAAGGCGGGATTTTAAATCCCGCGTGCCTAAATCGAGCCAGCGCGTCAGGGAGTAAATCCCGCCCTTAACGTCGATGGCGACGAAGCCGCGCCGATCTCCCCGCGCCAGCAGGAAGCCGTTTTCTTCGAGTGCGCGGATAAAGGTTTCCTTTGAATCCGACCTTTCCCATGAAGCCTTGAACATGGCTTTAAGGGCTTGGGGGTCTTCCGCCAGCCGCACGGCTTGGCGGTATTCCTCCCGCGTCAGGTGGAGGGGGCTTCTTTTGCCACCCTTTTGCATGCCCTTTGGCAGCTTCCAGCCATGTTTCAGGAACAGGAGCTGCGACACTTCCATGAGCTTTCGCTTGAAGTGCGACATCCTGACCGCCACCATCTTGTCGGCATCAATGCGCGACCAGACGGCGTGGCAATGCCGCCGCCCGTTCTTTTCGTGGAACACGATAATCCGGGGGTGCATGACGAGGTTCAGCCGCTTCTCGATTTCCTCGATAGCGGCCTCGAAGTCCTCCACCGGAACGTCGGCATAATCGGGCGGGTTCAGGCTCAGGGAAAAGAGGAACTGCCTGCACCGCGTACCCCTGCTGATGGCATAGGCTTCGCGCAGGGCTTCGGCGAGGTCTTGGGAGACAAACCCCCGAATATCATGGATGGTGACATGCTCGTTTTGCTCCCCGTTCAGAAGGTGGGCGGCAAGCTCCGCCGACCGCCCCCGCTGGCTGGCATAGAGGATCATGCCCCACCGCCCTTCGGCGGGGTCTTGCCCGCCTCGGGGGGCAGCCCCAAGGCCTGAACCAGTTGGCTGCTCATCCCCTGAACCGTGGCGCAGGCCTCAAGGATGGCCTTCTCGGTTTCAGGGGTAACAGGCAGGGAGCCGCTATGGACGGCCTTGGCCAGCTGGTTAAGGTTTGAGGACAGGCGGGAGCGGCCTAAAGCCGCCAGCACCTCGCCCAAGGCCTTGCCATCCTGAACAGGCCGCCGGAACGGGCGCAGCCGTTTGGCTGGGTTTTGGAATAGCTGGGAGCGTATGTATTCCGCGATGGCTAAATCACCCGCGTCTGCGTCCAGCCGCTGCCGTTCTTCAACGGTGAAGCGTAGCGAGAATGGCGGCGCGTATTTGCCCTTGTCTTCGGTCATGCGCTCCCCCGAGACGCAATCACGGCAGCAGGAAATTTCAAAAAGAGGATACGAGTAATAAATGTTAAAAAGTCAGAAAATTGCCGAGATTAAAGATGCCCTATAGTGCCTTGAATACGAGTCTCTTTTCGCTCTCCTGATACCTTTAGGCTACCAAGCGT
>JAOZVT010000835.1 GCA_025869455.1 Prosthecobacter sp. | reverse complement strand
GCCCCGCTGATGGTCCCGCAGATCATTCATATGCGCACCGCCCACGCCTGTTTCCCTTAAACCCGCCACGCTCCACACTCGGCGTGGGATTGTGTTGGATGATGAAGTTTTGAAAATCAGCGAACCACACCGCGCCATCCGGCCCCACTTCCGCAAACACCGGAGACATCCATTCATCCGTGCTCGCCACCAGATTGTAACCATCCTTCGCCACATAACCCGCACCATCTGATTGCACATCCATCAGGGTAATGACCTTCATCGTCGGCTCACAGACCATCGCCATGCCTTGCAGCCGTTTCGGCAAAGAAGCGCTTTCAATAAAACTGCTACCCGCAGCGGCCGTATAACCATTGAAGACATCCACCTGCCGAAAGTTAGGCGTGATGGTATGCACAGTGCCCACTTCATTGATCTTCTTGGCCGTCATGCCACGCACACCCTCAGGAATGATCGTGTTTGGAATCCCGCCAAAAAAGATCGGCGCACCATTGGCCGTCCCGCCAAATTGATCCCCCGCAGCATTGGCACTCTGCGCCCACGCATTATTCGTGAACTGATGCAGAAACTCCAGCTGACTGCCATCCGGCTTAAACCGATAAGTGCCCATGGTGAAACTCAGTGCTTGGCCACCTACCACCCCATCAAAACCACTGTATCCCACACAACCATAGATCCAGTTATCCAGTCCATAATGCAGATTGCTAGCCTGCGCATGTGTGTCCCGGATGCCATAACCAGTGATGATATCTTGCCGAACATCCGCTTGATCATCGCCATCCATATCCTTCAGGAACAAAAAGCGCGGCGGTTGACTCACAATCACACCCCCTTTAGCAAACACCAGAGCGGTAGGAATATTCAGCTTATCTGCAAAGACCGTGAACTTATCCGCACGCCCGTCCCCATCCGTATCCTCACAGATTTTAATGGAGTCGTGCCCCTGCCCGTCCTCCACCAACCCATGCGGATAATCACTCGTCTCACACACCCAGCAACGGCCCCGATCATCCCAAGCCATCGCAATCGGTTTACGGATGTCAGGCTCAGCGGCGAACAGCTTCAGCTCCAAATCAGCAGGCACCTGCGTCCGCTCCAGGCTGCCTTTCACGTTAAAAGGATGCTGGAAGGTCAAAGGTTTGGGCCGCTTTTCATAGTTGGCCACCATCGGATGCGGCTCCCGCACCTCTGGCTCACGCTGCGCCAAAAAAGCCTCATAGCTGCGGCGTCTTTCAGGGGTCAAAGCCGCCATCACCAGCGCCTGGATCGCCGCCGGTGACCCCGCCTCCTCAGCCTTCAAGACCAGATCGTAATTCGCAGCAGAGGCAGCGTCCGTCGCGTAGTCAAACCAGATCCCTTCCCGCCCTAGATCACGCATAGCCTCATGCAAAGCCCCCAGTTGGCTGCGCTCCGCCCCTCCGCCATCCAGGTATAAAACACGCACGGGACCAGACACGGGACTCTGGGCTATAGCCGCTATGGGCAAGAGCAAGGCGAGGATGGAAACAAACTTCATGGTTAGGTGGCAGGTGAGACTTCACCACATCTAACGCCGCCTGACCATGCAAATGCTCTGACAACTTTTATGACGAATCGGACATAAAGTCAGCGAATAAGCACAAAGAAGCCGATCTTTCGTTCTCTCCAAAATTCATTGAATCTTCCAGCTAGGTTGGTTGATGCCGTGAATGACGATCAAACCCGCACCAGCCCTCGGCGAATGGCCTCCGCCGTGGCCTGCGCGCGATCATTCACTTTCAGTTTGAGTAAGATCCGACTGACGTGTTGTTTCACCGTATCCTCACCAATGCCCAGCGTGGC
Organism: Prosthecobacter sp.; assembly: GCA_025869455.1. Taxonomy (GTDB): domain Bacteria; phylum Verrucomicrobiota; class Verrucomicrobiia; order Verrucomicrobiales; family Verrucomicrobiaceae; genus Prosthecobacter. The sequence goes on along the minus strand of JAOZVT010000835.1, from coordinate 2,929 downwards.
CGCGATTTCTTTATTGGCATTCCCTTGAGTCACCAGGGTCAAAATTTCCCGTTCACGCGGTGTGATTTCAGGCTCCGCTGTGCGTTCACGTAGGCGCGCTTCCAGGTCCACTGGCAACCAGCGCCCGCCCTTGGCCACGGTGCGGATCGCCCGCAGAAGATCCTCCCGCGAAGACGACTTTTGCAAATAGCCCAAAGCCCCCGCACGCAGCGCCGCCTGCACCTCATCATCGCGTGCAAAGGTGGAAAACATCAGCACCCGCGCCTCCGGGTAGGTCGCTAGCAGCTGAGTCGTCGCCTCAATGCCTGAGATACCGGGCAACTGCAGATCCATCAGCACGAGTTGCGGTTTGTGTTTGGCAAAGGCCTCCAGGGCCAGCTCCCCACGATCCACCTCCCCGATCACACGCAAATCATCTTCCAGCTCCAGTGAAGCTGCCAAGCCGCTACGCACCACAAAATGGTCATCCACCAGCAACAGAGAAAGGGGTAAATCAGACATCGTTAAAGAGAAGCTAAGGGCAAAGTCACGCGCACCTGCGTGCCATGGGGCGTCACATTCAGCCATTCCACAGCAGCACCTATTTTCAGACTGCGCTCCCGAATGCCCATGCAGCCAAAGTGCCCCGCCTGACCCTGGGTGGAGGTTTGCTCCACACCGTGACCATCATCAGAAATGGTTAGGCATAATTGGTTATCCTGCACATGCAGAGCCAGCACGATGGCGTGTGCCTCTGCATGTTTCAGCACGTTCGTCACCGCCTCCTGCGCGATCATCCGCAAATGGTGGGCCACGTGCGCTGGCATGGCTGGCAAAGGTAACTGCACCTGAACTTCGATGTTCAGCCGCTCACTCATGTTCCGATCTGCCAATTCCTGCAAGGCAGCGGGTAAATCGGTCACGTTCTCAGGATCTGCCCGCAGATCTGCCACCAGATTTCGAGCCTCCGTTTGAATGCGTGAGACGAGATGGCGAGAGGTCTCCATCAGGCGTTTCGCCTTCTCCTCCAAAGGGCGCGTCACCGCTGCATCCAGCCGCAAAGACAGGCCCGCCAGTTCCTGCTCCAGCGTGTCATGGAACTCCCGGGCGATCCGCTGCCGTTCCTCCAGCACCGCTTCATGGGCTATCCGGCGGCGCAGTGCATCCCCCTGTTTCGCCACCTGCCGCCTGAGCAGGCTGATCCAAAGCAGGCCCACCACCACCAGCACGCCCAGCAGCCCGATCACGCCCACCAGACGCTCCACCGTCCACCATGACGGCGCACGCAGTACCTGCAAATCCTTCTCCCCACGCAGCAGCAGCATGGCCCGCTCTGGCCGGGAGCGGAAGCCTGAATCCGTGGAAGATTCCACCCGGCAAATGCCTGTCAAATGCAGCAGCGACCCTGGGCGCAGAGGTTCAGAATCCTTGATCTCAGGCAGCACCGCACGCAGCGGCAGAGCGGCTGAAACCAGACGCAACTCCCAGCCGGAACCGGTACGATACGCATCCACCAATTCCGCATCCAGACTCACCAGATCCGCATCCAGAGTACCGTCCAAAATTTGTTTCAGCGTCACCTGCACAGGCTCCGCCGTCACCTCCACCGGCTGCGCTTCATTCACCAGCACCGCATCCACCAGACTCGCGCTGAAGCCCTCCATATTCGGAAAGCCCGCCACATCCACCACCTGCCCAGGCAGAAGATGGCGCGACTGGGCCAGCCTAACCGCGAGTGCGGCAGGCCGCTTCGGCTTAACCTCCTTGCTGTTAGGCGAAGAAGGCACCGGAGCTTCATCCTCCAAATCACGAATGAAGACATGACCATCTGGAAACGCCGCCAAGACCGTGCCGACCGTACGCACCCGATGTCCCAGTTCCTGAGGCCGGGTCGGATCAAAGCGCAAAAGCCGCGCTGCCGAAATCGTCTCCAGCTTGGCCACATCGGGTGCCGGGGTCAAAACACGGACCTCATCCCAATCACTGACCCGCAAGTAAGGAAACACCAATTGGCGGCGATCATTGATCCCCCCAGCGGCCAGCGCCGTGACCTGCAACTGCGCATCCACCCACGTCTCCGGCGCATCTGGCAGCGGCGCGTCCACGCGCACCTCAATCACTCGCGAGCCTAACGCTAAGTGTAACACAGCGCGATTTTCTTCAGGCAGGAATACCCTCCTACCGATGCCTTCCACCAGCACCTTTTGGTAGTGGTAACGGCCCGTGGCCAGGTCTTCATAATCAGCCGGCATGGGCACAGGAGCCGCACCGTGGCCCAGCACCTCATAAGATTTAGCCTCCACCCCGGTCAGGTACAGCCCCGGCACACTGACCCCTTTGATCAAAACCCGATCCCCCACCCGCAGGTGCCCCTCGCTGGCCTTGCTGCGGAAGTAGGTTCCCCCCGTTTCATCCTGAACAAAAACCGTCCCCCCAGGCTCGATGAATCCCACCACCGCTTGCAGTTCCACCGGCACAGCCTCCAGCGCCTGATCTGCGGGTAACGCACGCAATTCGGAAGCCTTCGTCAGCACATCCGCCGCCTGACTCAGCAGAGTCAGAGCCCAGAAGATGCACACGATTTGCCGCCAGAGATTCATTCCCACCAATGGACCCCGAGCTGGGCGGAAAAGCAACCCAAGGGACATCACTCTTTCGTGGGGGCTGTTTGGCTATGCGGGGAGTCGGTTTCCCTAGACCGAAAATCCTGCCGCGCCCATGCAGCAAGCCATCATTTTACCTCCCTTCTGAAAAGGCTCTTCCCGCACCTTCGTTTGTTAGGAGATGCGATCTCTCCTTGTCACTCTTTCAGCTCTCGCCGCCCTGCCAGCCAGTGCCGCGACTCAGCTCGACTTCAATCGAGACATCCGCCCCATCCTCAGCGACAACTGCTTTGCCTGTCATGGCTTTGATGCCAAAAAGCGCAAAGCCGATCTGCGCCTAGACACCC
>JAOZVT010000834.1 GCA_025869455.1 Prosthecobacter sp. | reverse complement strand
GCCAAGCTCCATGCGGACAAACAAGGCGTAACCAACTTTATGGTATCCCTGACCCACACGCGCGAACTCGCCCAGGCTCAGGTGATCCTCTGCTAATCATCCCAAAGCCCCATGCAGCACGCGCAAAGCCTGCCGGGCAATCTCAGCTTTCTCTGGCTCCGGCGATTGACATTCTAACAACAAGTGTGACGCCACACGGGCAGCCAGAGGTGCATCACTCCGCTGCGTCAACCGTTCAATCTCCTCTTCGCTTGGGGCCGTCGTCACCTGCAAATGCAGCCGAATACGCAAAAGCCTAGAGCGCCACGTCTCCAGACACAGATCCAAAGCCGCCCAGGCAGAGATACCCAAGCTACCCCGCAGCGTCAGGCGCAGCAGATCCTGTCCGATTCTACCCTGAAAGAGAGTCGTCAAAGTCTCATCCAAACGCGCCACGGCCTCATCAATATCCAGATGAAACTCCAAAGCATGCCACCCCAAACGCGCCGTCGGTACAGGTAGCACCGTCGCCGTCTGACCATAGTCAACCGTCACCACCAAGACATTCCCTGGGTTATTTCCGATGCCCCGAGGAAAGCGATCCGGCTCCGGTGTGCCTGCATACCATGCCGTAGGCCGAGTTTCCTGAACAGCCTTTGCCCCATGCCAATCGCCCAGAGCAATGTATTCCAACTGATCCTTCGGCAACCGCGCCAAGTCTAACTGATTGGCCGAACCCGCATCCTCTTCTTCATCGCCTGGCCCAAAGTCCTGCACACTGCCATGGGCAATAACGAGGCGCGGTTTGTCACTATAGCAACTCAGATCCTGCACGCGTAACCAAGCCGTCGTATCACTCGCATCGTGCCGCCGCAGTAGAGGGCAAGGCAACAGCACCGCATTTTCCAACTCCACAGGCTCAGCCTTCAGCAGCACCTGCAAGTTGGGGGACAGAGCCGCACACTCCTGCTGGAAAAAGGACTGCTCCCACAAACTTCCCGGGCCACCATGATCATGATTCCCTGGGATCACATACACGGGGATCTTCAAAGCACCGATCGCTGAACACGCTGCCGAAACGGTGGCCTTGTCTGGGGTTGAAGAATCAAACACATCCCCCGCTACCAAGATGAATTGCGCGCGCTTTTCTCGAGCAACCACACCGATTCGCTCAATAACAAGCAAGCGCTCTTGCCGCGTCAGCGCCCGCTTTTGCTCATCCGTGATCCTGGCAAAGGGTTTACCGATCTGCCAGTCAGCGGTGTGGATAAAAGTGAGAGACATGTGGCCTAACAGGATTTGAATTCAGAGCGGTTAAGAACCAACTAGACCTTACCATTTCAGGCGGGTCACTGGCACGCGCGTTTCGTTGCGATGAGATTTGATGATCTGACCATCTTTCAGATGCAGCACGCGATCCGCCATGCCCGCCATATCCGCATTGTGAGTGATGATGACGGTTAGGGTACCCAGTTCACGATTGATGCGTTCTACGGCTTCCAGCACGGCAATGCCTGTGTTCACATCCAGAGCACCCGTAGGTTCATCACAGAGCAGCACCTCAGGCTTTTTGGCAATGGCACGCGCAATCGCCACGCGCTGCTGTTCACCACCGCTGAGCTGACTGGGAAAATGGTCCATGCGATGCTGCAAATTCACCATCGCCAGCGCTTCCTCGGGGGTCATCGGATCCCGAGAAATATCGGTGATCAAAGCCACGTTTTCCCGAGCGGTTAGACTTGGAATGAGATTATAGAACTGGAACACAAAGCCCACACAATTCCGCCGAAAGAGGGTGAGCGTGCGCTCATCCACGCCAGTCAAATCCCAGCCCTTGTAGCGGAGTTGGCCACTGGTTGGAGTATCCAATCCGCCCAAGATATTCAGCAGGGTGGACTTGCCACTGCCTGAAGCACCTAACAGCACCACAAGCTCACTAGCGCGAAATTGTATATCCACGCCATGTAGGGCTACCACATCCAGTTCTCCCGTGTGATAGACTTTGCGCAAGGCGCGAGCCTCAAAGATTGTGGCGGAAGATTCCATCTTTGGGTCAAGGTAGTCCGCTAGGGGGAGCCCCGCGAACAATTAGTCACTGGCATCAATGACAGCCACAGCCTTCGCCGCAACCAGCTTGGCCAAAGACTTCGTCATGAGTCGGCACGCGACCTTTTTCCAGAGTCTTCGTCACAAATCCATTCACTTTATTAGCCACGTCTTGCAGGAGATCCTGGGCAGCCACAAAACTTTGGATGCCTTCATGCGCATCGGCTTGATCCTGGAGCAATTGAAAACGGCTGACTTCTGACGGCTCCATTTCCTGACCTGTGCGATGGCGCTGCTCCAGGCTACGGCCCAGGGTCATCACGTCACGATAAAGGGAAACGGCTTCTTCATCAGCCAAGAAAGTTTCCGCCTGATTGCGTGCGGCTTGCACTTCTGCATCTGCGGCAATGGCAGCACAGAGAGCTTCGATATGGGAGGCAATGACGGGGGCGATAGCGGCGTTCATGGAGAAACAGGCTAACTGGAAAGTCCAGAATGTCGAATGTCGGATTGCTGTTTTCTGGGAAAAGACAGCGTATCAGGGAAATTTCGATGTCCCAAAAAGCATCAACCCCCAAACACAGCGAGCTGCATTTGAGGGTTGATTAAAGTGTCTAAACTACCTTTTAGATTAGGCAGCGGCTTTGTCGTCAGGCTCGATCAGGCCGTAGTCACCATCCTTGCGGCGGAACATGATGGCCAGCTTGTGAGTCTTCTGGTTGTGGAACACCACGAATGGGCGGTCACTGATTTCCAGGTCCATGATGGCTTCATCTGGATAAAGCGGACGCACCTTGTACTGCTCCTGGTGCACATAGGAATGAATGACATCCTCTTCTTCGCTGTGTTGAAGATCATCCGAATTGAAGACCTTCTCTTCCAGATGACGAATGCTACCGTCCTTACGTGGGCGATGGCTCTTCAACAGGCGAGTTTTGAACTTGCGCATCCGGCGAGCAATCTTGGCGATGGACTCGTCAATGGAAGCATAGATGTCCTCCGTTGTGCTTTTCACTTCGATATGAATGTGGTCAGCACAGAAGAGGATGATTTCTGCGATCTGTCGGTGATGCTCGACATCCAGAATCACCTTTGCCTCAATGATGCGCGGGTAATCTAGGTGGAGGCTCTCGATCTTCTTGTGGGAGTAGTCGCGAATGGCCTCGGTGATCTCGATATGACGGCCAGTAACGACGATCGGCAGGTTCACGTTGTGTTTTTGCATGGTATGTATCCTCCTATATTGGGGTTGGTTGAGAAAGTAACGAAAAATGGCTTACATGGTGAAATCCTCGCCCAAATAAAGGCGACGGGATTCAGGGTCGTTGACAAGAAAATCTTTGGTGCCGTGGCGTCTCACTTGTCCTTCGTAAATGAGGTAGGCACGGTCCACAATGTTCAGTGTTTCGCGTACATTGTGGTCAGTGATCAAAATGGCCAATCCAGCCCGACGTAGCATGCGAATGATGTCTTGGATCTCACTCACAGCAATAGGGTCCACCCCGCTGAAGGGTTCATCCAACATCAACAACTTCGGCTCCGTGACGAGGCTGCGGGCGATGGTGAGGCGGCGCTTTTCTCCGCCAGAAAGAGTCAGTGCTAGGTTATCCGCCACATGATCAATGCCGAATTTTTCCATGAGCTGCTGACACTGCTCCTCACGCTCTCTCTTGGTGTAGCTCTGGGTTTCCATCACCGCCAGGATGTTTTCCTTCACGGTAAGGCGGCGGAAAATGGACTCTTCCTGGGGTAAGTAGCCCATCCCGAGGCGGGCACGCTTGAACATCGGCTGCTCCGTGGCGTCATTGCCATCAAACATGACTTTGCCACCATTCGGACGCACAAGACCCACAATCATATAGAACGTGGTGGTCTTACCAGCACCATTCGGGCCTAATAGACCAACGATCTCACCCGCCTTCACCTCAATGTCCACGCCATTCACCACGGCACGGCCATCATAGACTTTTTTCAGTCCTTCTGTGTGCAATAGGGTATGCGGAGTGCTGTCATCAGAGGACTCCTGCACTTCATGGTTTTGTGTGGAAGGGGCAGACCCATGCAAGCTCCCTGGCACCCCTTCCCAAATCGGGGGAGTGTCATTCGTCGTGCGTGGACGCTTGGATCGTGCGGCTGACATGCCTGAAAATGTGATTAGCGATTGTTAGCCGATTGGCCGGCCCCCTCCTCCTGAGAGAGGATGACGGTTCGGGTTCGGCGGTTGGAGTTAAAATTCCCTTTTTCGTCAAAGGTCATGACGGTGTCGGGGGTAATGGATACCTGCATGACGTTGCCCGTCTGAACCTGCGGATTATCCTTCATGGTGATGATGCCCGTGCTGCCTTCATAGACCGCATTGCGGCAAAAAGCGCGCTGGAGTTCACCTTTGTCGTTGGCTTTTTCGATCCGTACCATCGGCCCAGAGGCAATCGCCTTCTTCACCGTGCTTTGGCGATTGGTCTCTTCGCCTTTTTTATTGGATAAAATCGGGTCCTTCTTCGGTGCAGGCTTCTTTTTGTCCTTCGCATCCGCCTCTTTTTCCAGATAAACGATCAACTCCTCACACTCGATGTAAAACTGAGGGTGGCGGGCACGAACGTTGCCTGTGTAGATCAAGATGCTGGTGTTGGGGTCAAACACGGAAGTGTCAGCTTCAATGACGGCCATGGGTTTCCGCTGAGCCGTGCTATCTGGAGGCGAATCCTGCAACGGCTGCAAGAGTTGTGAGATCGGAAGAGCGTCG
>JAOZVT010000833.1 GCA_025869455.1 Prosthecobacter sp. | reverse complement strand
CACACGAAAGACGATGAACATGGCGATGATACCACTCAGCGTCACCAGAATGGCCAGCCCCAGGCGCACGATGCTGCGGTCTTGCGCATGCCAGTCAAAAGTGAGCGGATTCGCCTGCTTCATGGGATCTGCCGGGCGGTGGATGGCGTGGTGGAAAGGGCCGCTTCATAGCCCAGTTCCTGCGCCAGATTGATGACTTCCACCACACGGCCACTCGGGGCCTGCCTGTCATGGTGTATGATGACGCGTCTTTCCCCGGCGCGCCCATCCACCAGATGCTGCGTCAGCTCTTCAAAGTTCACCCGCTTGCCATCAAAGTACATGGGCACCTCATTCCCTGGGGCGATGGTGATGATGTGGGCGCGGTCAAAACCCGTGAGTCGGCTAGAGGAGCGCGGTTTTTCCACCGTGATGCCGGACTGGATGACGAAGCCACTGCTGAACAGGAAATACACCAGCAGCAGCAGAATAGCATTCAGCAGCGGGGTGATGTAGAGCCAAGGACTTTGTCTCGGCAGATGACTTTCGAGCTTCATCGGGCAGGTGGCGGGCCTCAGAACCTACTTCATCCGCGCTGGCTGCGCGAGCGTCCTTTTGCAGCAGGTACGTCTTCCATGGAGGCCTGGCGGAATTCCACAATGTTATCCGTGGTTTTAGCATCCTCAATCAGGTTGACGATTTCCACCCCCGCGCGCTCCAGATCATGCATGATGCTGCGGGAGCGGGCACTCAGAAAAGCGTAGCAAAGGTAGGCCGGGATGGCCACCACCAGACCCAGGGCAGAGGTGATCAGGCTTTGATACACCCCACGCGCGACTTCCGCCGGGGTGGTGATCCCATTGGCAGAAGACAGATTGGTAAAACTATCCAGCAGGCCGATCACGGTGCCCAGCAGACCCACCAGCGGGCCGACATGGGCGATGGCATTCAGGATGCCCAGGTAGCGCTCCAGCCGTGGCACCTCTAGCTGTCCGGCTTCCTGGACGATCTCCTTCAGTTGCTCACGCGGGGCGTGGTGGCGGAGGAGGGCCGCATGGATCACGCGGCCCGCAGGCACCCGTGTGGCCAGAGCTTCTTGCAAAGCTTCGGCGTAGTTCCGCTTCCGAATCAGCGCAGCGAGTCCCGCGAGGAACTCCCCAATGTTCATGCTCACCCGATGATAATAGGCCAGCCTTTCTAGAAAAATAACGATGGAAAACCCCATGCAGGCCATCAATAGCCATACCAGGGGGCCTCCTTTAGAAATCAGTTCAGTCATGTCGTTGCGTAAGTGCCCTAACGGACGTGAGATGCGCGCAAAATGCACAGCACCTCTCAATTAGCATCATTTATGCCTCTTGATTGAAATTGTAAACCCGAGAATCTTAAACAGTTTCTCAAAAATGGAAAGTTCTTTACCCGTGGATGACAGGTCATTGGGTGAAATCCCTTGGGTAAAGCCCCCTGCAAAGCGCACTCTCTGAGGTGGACTTTTGCGACATCCATGAAAAATTAAGCCACCGTCTGCCTCATCTCATCTCGGCCCGCCTTTTTTTAAAAACCTCATGTTCCCTGACGCCCCTACTTCTCCGGCCATTAAAATTTGTGGCATCACCCAGGGACAGCAGGCGCGGGATATCATCTCCCTGGGTGCCGACGCGCTGGGGATCAATTTTTGGCCCAAATCAAAACGCTACCTGCCTCTGGATCAGGCCGCCCTCTGGCTGCCGGAGCTACGCACAGAGACCACCCTGGTCGCCGTCATGGTGAACCCAGAGCGCGCGCTGCTGGATCGCCTCATGGAAGAAGGCCTCGTGGACATCCTGCAACTGCACGGGGACGAATCCCCCGCCGAAGTGGAGCGTCTGCTGGAGGCCGGTGCCTTGGTCATCAAAGCCCTGCAAATCCGCGACCGAGATTCACTGGCCCAGATCGGCCAATTTCCCTGTGAAACCATCCTGCTGGATGCCTACAACCCCGGCCTCTACGGCGGCGCGGGCGAGACCTTCCCCTGGGAACTCGCCCTGATCGCCCAGGAGCAGTATCCAGAAAAAAAGATCATCCTCTCCGGCGGGTTAACACCCCAAAACGTCCACCACGCCATCCAGCAGACCCACCCCGCCGCAGTGGATGTGGCCAGCGGTGTCGAATCCGCCCCCGGCATCAAAGACCTCGCCCTCGTGCAGGCGTTCATCGAGCAAGCACGTCTGGCCAGTGAGGATTAGGGCAGGGGAGAAATGCACCTTCCCCCCACGGTTTCCTGAATGCTTCCCGCCCATCCCCGCGTTCATGTGGGTGTCATCCTCATGAAATTCCTTCCTCTCCTGTGCCTATCCTTATCCCTGACCACCTTCTCAGCCCTGGCTCTGGAGGATCAGCCCACTTTGATGACCACACGCGGGAAGCTCCTGGTGAATGAAGATTTTTCCCAGCCCCTGAAACCCTTCGATGGAAAGTCAAACGGCTTCGCCAGTGGCTTCTCCGGTTGGCGCTGGAATGCCGTCCCGCGTGGTGGCAAATGGGCAGTCGAAGACGGCGTCTTCACCGGACGCGAAACCCTAGAAGTCAAACACCCCGCCACAGCCTCCTACGGCGTCAAATTTAAAGACGTCGTCATCCAGTGCCAGGTCCGCATGAATGACGTCCCCTTGGGGGGGCGGAAGTATCGCAGCCTCAGCGTCCGCACCGTGGATGCCAAAGACTACGTGTGCAGCATCCACATGAGCGAAGGCGGCTTCCGCATCACCAAAGACGACAACGACCACGGCGGCCCAGACAAATCCGTCCCCCTGGGCACCCGCCTGATGCCCCTGAAGTTAGGCGAATGGCACACCGTCGTATTTGAGATCCTTGGCATCGAAATGGTCGGCACCGTGGATGGCCAAAGCATGACCGGCACCCATCCCCTCATTGGTACAGACAAACACAGCATCATGTTCGTGAACGGCGTCGAAGGCAGCGTCCGCGACTTCAAAGTCTGGGAAGCCCAGCCCAACCCAGAATGGCCAGCCCAAAAAGCCAAACTCATCGCCACCCAAAAAGCCGCCACGGCCAAAGCCGCCAAGTAGGCCCGTTGCGCCGCAACTGGCCAAAGTACATCTCGAAAGCTCTAACGCGTCGAGCTGCCAAGTAGGCCCGTTGCGCCGCAACTGGCCAAAGTACATCTCGAAAGCTCTAACGCGTCGAGCTGCCACGCCCTTACTGGGAGCGCCGACGTCTCGTCGGCCCCGTCCACCCCAACCCACAACCGTCCCCATAGCCGCTAGTACCTAAAGGGGGGAGTGATCTGGGGCTGCGATCCGTAAGAACGTTGCGGGCAAAAGTGCCCACATCACTTTGGCTGGCCGCGCCAAGTAGGCCAGTTGGGCCTCCAACTGGCATGGGGCGAGGTAGCAGCTCCAGAACGTGCGGATAGATGGTCTGGGGCTGCGATCCGTGAGAACGTTGCGGGCAAAAGTGCCCACATCACTTGTTAGGCTGCACCAAGTAGGCCAGTTGAGCCTCCAACTGGCATGGGGCGAGGTCGCAGCCCCAGAACGTGCGGATAGATGATCTGGGGTTTCGACCCGTGAGAACGTTGCGGGCAAAAGTGCCCACATCACTTCAGCCCCGAAGCCATTTGCGCAAAATAGATGACGAATGTTTCTGTTTCTGATAAACTTATTGTTAGGCTCTCGGGTGCGCAGCCTCATACACTTCCTTCATTCGCTGCGTGGACACATGCGTGTAGATCTGCGTCGTGCTCAGGCTCGCATGACCTAGCAGCTCCTGCACGCTGCGTAGATCTGCCCCGTTGTTCAGCAGGAGCGTGGCAAAACTGTGCCTCAGTTTGTGCGGCGTCACATGCACAGGCAGGCCAGATTTTTTCCAGTACTTGTCCACCACATCCGCGATCGCCTGCGGCGTGATCCGTTTGCGCAGCTTGCTGAGAAACAGCGGCCCGTTGTGGACCCCCGCCTTCACTCGATACCGCTGGATCGCCTCCATCGCTGGCGTGCCGATCGGCAGCAGCCGCTCCTTTCGTCCCTTGCCCATCACCCGCACCGTATCGCTATACGCATCCACATCCTCCACCTGCAGGCCCGCCAGCTCGCTCAGGCGCATCCCGGTGGAATAAAAAAGCTCCAGGATCGCCGCATCCCGCTCACCCGCCCACAGCGGAGCCGCGCGTTCCTTTTCCACCCGCATGGGCAGGTCCAGCATCTCCGTGATCTGCGTCACCGTCAGCACCACCGGCAGCTTCTTTTCCTGCTTGGGCAACTGCACATCCAGCAGCGGATTGGCCGTCCAGCCCTGCCGCCGCGTCAGCCATTTGAAAAACGAACGCAGCGCCGAAAAATGCAGCCGAATGGTCGCCCGGCTTAGCTCCCGCTTCATCTGATCAAACAGATAACGGCGGAAGTCATCTGCCGTCAGCGCCTCCCAAGACGTGAAATTCTTCTGCCGCGTGCGGAACTCCGCCAGCGCATGCGCATAATTCTCCAGCGTCCGTGGCGATGACCGCCGCTCCACCTCCATGAAACCCAGAAAAGCCGTGCTTAGAGGATCGGGGGGAAGTTCAGACATAGCTCGCAGAGATCAGCCCCACCGTGCCGTATTTCGCTTAGCCTGTCCAGCGTTAGCCCAGCCTCGGCGTGTCTCATCGCCTCACCCAGAGCTTTCTTTGAAAATACACCTGTTCACAAGGAATTCAGGCTTCCCTAAAGATATCCCCTCTCCCTCGGGAGAGGCTTGGGAGAGGGG
>JAOZVT010000832.1 GCA_025869455.1 Prosthecobacter sp. | reverse complement strand
ACCCCCTTGATTCTCCTCCTGGCTAGCCTTTCTGCCTACGCACAGGATGCTAAACCTCCGGTTCCTGCCCCAGCCAAGCCTGCAGAAGCTGTCAAACCTGCAGCTAAGGTAGAACCCGCAAAAACACCAGAACCCAAGCCTGCGGCAACCCCCGCTCCCCAACCTGCGCTGCCTGCTAAATCCGAGGAAAAGCCAGCACCAGCACCGCCTAAACCCGCTGCCCCCGCCAAGCCAGAAGGTAAACCAGCGCCCGCCAAGCCCGCTCCCGCTCCCGCTGCCAAGCCAGAGACGAAGCCAGCACCCAAGCCGGAAGCAAAACCAGAGGCCAAACCAACTCCTAAGCCAGCGCCAGCACCCGAGAAGAAACCCGAGCCGAAGCCGACACCGAAGCCCGCTGAAACAAAACCTGCGGAACCCGCCAAGCCTGCTCCGAAACCGGTATCTGTTTTTAAAGACAAGGCGCTAGAGGCTGCCGTGCGTAAACAGGTCTTTACCAAGCGGGACAATCAAGAGCCTCTGACGGCTGAAGATGTGGCTTCTGTGTCCATCATTGAAGGCAAAGGAATGGGCATCACAGATCTGACAGGTTTGGAAAAGTGCATTGCCTTGGCTTCTCTGACCTTACCAGAGAATAAGATCACGAACTTGACCCCTATCAAAGGCTTGGAGCGTCTTCAATTTCTGGATGTGGGGAACAACCAGATCAGTGATATTGGGCCATTAGCGGCCTGCAAGGCTTTGCAGTATTTGGAACTCACGAACAACAAGGTCGTGAATGTGGCTCCTTTGGGCGGCATCGCTTCATTGACCTCCTTGTATCTGGCTGGAAACCAGATTCAGGATGTGAAGCCTTTGTTTAATCTGCCAAAGGTTTGGACGCTTTATCTGGAAGGAAATCAGGTCAGTGATCTCACGGGCATTGGCGCTTTGAAGTGGCTTTCCATGCTTTCGCTGAAGGGCAATAAGGTGACGGATATCAGTCCTCTGGAACCCTTGGCGGATTTGCAGTTCCTGTTTTTGGAGAACAACCAAATTGCTGACTTGTCTCCGCTGGAACGCATGTGGAAAAAAGACAATGAGGGCGCGCGTGAATGGGCACCTTATTGCCAGATTTTCATTGAGGGAAACCCTCTCAATGAGGCATCGAAGAAGATCGTGGAAGACTTGAAAAAGTCAGGGGCGCGGATCACTCCCTGAGTGATACTTTTTGCCCAACCTTGATCAGTCTTTGGAATCGATGTTCCCTGATTTACGAATGGCTCTGAGCAAACGCCAGCCTAGGTAGAGGCTAAGTAAGTAGCCCAGAGCCCCAAAGATGGAGACGCCCCAGAGGAGGGGCTTGGCTTCACGGCTCCACAGCTCGGATGAACCCAGGAAGATGGCGGCCGTCAAGACACCGAGGACGAGTCGATTGATGATGGGGTCAAGGTGCCGATGATCCAGATGCACGGTGAGAGTGCCATCCCGAAACCGTGCCAGGAGGTCGGCAAGGTCACGCGGAAGCAGGTTAAAAAGACGCTCCCAGTCACGATAGGTGCGGCGTGCGCGCCTAACCAAACGTTTGGGGGAAAGTCGGCGCAGGACCATGCGTTGGCAAAAGGGCTCCATCAATTCGGCCAAACTGACTTCGGGGCTGAAGCGGCGGCTGGTGCCTTCCAGGACGATGATAGTTTTTAACAAGACAGCGAGAGGCGGCGGTAGGGTGATGTGATAACGACGGATGATTTCAATCAATGATGTGAGGGCATTGCCCACATTGATGTCAGCCAGAGGATGGCCCACATAGTCCGCCATGAAGTCATCCAGATCTGTCCGCAACCTTTCGCGATTAAAGTCTGGTGGCACGGAGCCGAGTCGCAGGACTTGCTCTGTTACGTGAACCGAATCATTTTCGACAATGGCCAGCAGCAGGGTCTCCACTTCATCCCTCAGTTCATCATCAATGCGACCTACCTGGCCGCAATCAATCACGCCAACCACGCAGCCCGGCAGCAGCATGAGATTCCCTGGATGCGGGTCGGCATGATAGAAGCCATCCCGAAAGACCATCTCCAAGTACATATTGGCACCGCGCCGGGCAAATTCGGCCAAGTCTTCACCGGAGGCCTGGAGTGCCTCAATGTCTGTTCCAGGCAGGCCTTCCAGCCTTTCCATGGTGATGATTTGATGGGAACAAAGATCCCCATAGACCACGGGGATGCGCACGTTCGGTTCATCGGCAAAGCGCTCGGCAAATTCTTCGATGTTCCGTTTCTCATAAGAGAAATCCATCTCCCGCAGGAGCGCCCGACGGAACTGGCGGACGATGGCTACGGGCTGGTAAGGGCGTAGCGTGGGCGAATGTTTTTCTAGCAGTTCCGCCATGGCTTGGACGATCTCCAGGTCGGTGGTGCTTTTGGCTTCGATGCCGCCACGCCGCACCTTGACCACAACGCGTTCTCCCGTCTGCAAGCGGGCCGCATAGACCTGGGCAATGGAAGCTGCGGCGAGTGGGATTTCTTCAAACTCGATGTAAAGCTCCTCCAATGGTTGGCCAAGATCGGCCAGGATGATGGCGCGGGCGACCTCAATGGGTTCAGCCGGAACATTGGACTGTAATTCGGCCAATTCAGCGGCCATTTCGGCCCCGACAAGATCCGGGCGCGTGCTCAGCATTTGGCCCAGCTTGATGAAGGTGGTGCCCAGCTCAGTCATGGCCAAGCGAACCCGGGCGGGAGTGGTCAGGTCTGAAAGTGTCTGGCCATCCGCACTGCGAAGGCGGTTATTCAGCCAGGGATAATCAAAGCCGCCAAAGAGATCTGCCAATCCATATTTCCCCAGCACACCCGCAATCTCCCCAAGGCGTTTCGCGTGGCGTTCCAGACGGGCGAGCGGTTCGATCTTCATGCCTCAACATACCTGACTCGAGGCTGGTGTCACGCACTGTGAAGTTCATATTCCTCCATCCTTGCAGGATGTTTTGCGGAAGGGTGACGAGCTTGCAAAAATGGAGGAATGAACGCAGCGACTTTCAGAACGTTTAAGAGGTCTTTTTGGCCGTCTTCTTCACGCGTGGTGCCATGAAGGCTTTCTTGGAGATCTCCTTTTTGATTTCTGTATTGCGTTGAATGATGGTACTGAGGCTCTGCCTTTCTATGAGGCGGATCAGGTCGCGTGGCAGGTAGTTCTGATACCAAAAGCGGTCACCATCTCGCAGGCGAGTGAATTGATCCACCAGGATTTTTTGAAAGGTCGGGCCGACCATGGCACCTGGACGATCTTTTTCCGAAAGGCCTCCTATCCAGAGTTCGACATCCTCTGGGCTTGCATAAGCGGCTTGTAATTTGGCGATGACAAGAGGATCACGATTGATGTCTTCAAATTGAGCCACGGGAGGTAACCCGAGGGTCAAACGTGTGCTGGCTAGGCTAGCGAGTCCATGATCACGACTGCGCTGTATATTCAGAGCAGCAAGGTCAAGGCCGCCTGAACCTGGGGCACCGAACAAGAAGTTACGCACGTCATCCACCAGCATTTCATCCAGCTCCTGCGCCTGCTGGGTGGCCATGCCGCGTAGAATGACGTCTATGCCTTCATCAATCACAGCCTGAGGCTGGAAAAAACATTCCGCTAGGCTCAGATTTCCTGCTGCAATTTCCTGGCCTTGCGCATCCAACCGCAACAGGGTGGGAGAGAGTAAGCTGTGGCCGAGACGGTAGGCTGCGGTCGCGAATTCATTGCTGATGGTAGGATCAACCTCAGGTTTGTAACCTCGATAGCGGGGCATGGCACCGGGGCCTAACAAAATGGGTAGGAACTCACGATAGGTGATGGCTTGCATCTCTGCGGCTACAATCATGCGGGCGAATTGATAAATCTCTTCATCGGTGGCTTCCGTGTTGGAGGCGCGATACAGATCTGCCCAGTAATTGTGCTCTCTCATGAAGAGCGTGTGGATGGCAATCAAGCCCACCTGTTCATTTACCCGTACATCGCCAGCTACAAAGTAGGATGAGCCGGAGGGAACATTGGGCAGATCGTCCGTATTGAAGGGGAGGAGATCTCCATGATCGCTCGTGCTTACCTTGAGGCGGCCTGTGCCATCATTGGCACGGAGGGCATCTGCACGTACGGAATCTGAACCATAGACTTGAGAGGCATCAATCCAGGCTGTGATCGCACTTTTTTGCTCTCTGACTCCATCTACCATTTCATAAGCACTGCGGCTCAATCCCATGGTAACGGTGCCTGAACTGGTGGGATCAAATTCGGGATCTCCAGTGGGGACGAAGATCGGGAATGATTCCGTTGGTGTGGCTGTGGGGGTTTCGGTAAGATCGTGATCCAAGAACTGACCCCATTGCCAGAGGAAGTCGCTGGCCCCACGGTGGTTAAGGACTGACTCTTCTTGATCAGCGACGGCATTGCTGATGGCGCGTGCGCTAGCTAGGGCTGCTCCAGAGGGTTCGCTGACGCCGTCAGCATAGTTATTGTTAGTTAGGCGAATGAATGGTTTGTTAGGTGTGCCCCAATCAGCATTATCAAGATTGTTTGTTGAGCCATCTTCAGTTCGGAATTCTTCTGGTAGGATAAAGGTGGCAGGGAGAGCGGGTGGGCGTGGCAGGCCTGCATTTTTAGGGGGCTGTGGTTTTTCTGTGGGTTCAGGTCGCACGGGTCTATCAGCGGGCGGAGTGCCAGGATCAGCGCGGGGGATCGGTCCAGGTTCACCCTGTCGTTTGGGTGGGTTTTGTG
>JAOZVT010000831.1 GCA_025869455.1 Prosthecobacter sp. | reverse complement strand
AGCCGAGTGTTTTCCAGATTGATGCGACTCTACTGCCGGACATCCCTCAGGATGGAATCAAGTGGAAGGGGCTCGGCATTTTGCGCTTCAGTCAGTTTGCGTTGCGGAAAATCAGCATGGCCGTGGGGACGAACCCCCCCGTGATTCTTCACTATGATCCGACAACTGCGCAATGGACCGGAGAGCGTGCAGAGCGGGACATCACGCCCATGATTGACCGAGTCAAAGCGGATCGTCTGGCGGGGGAATTGGCCAAGTTTAACATTCAGGATTGGTCAGCGGATGCGAGCAATGCAATCCCGGCCTTGAAGAAACCCGCCCTGCGAGTGGTGGTCACCTTGGGAGAACCAGGGACCAATACGGGGCCAACAAGGGACATTGAGGTGAATTTTGCTCCGACCCAAGAAGGCATGGATACGGCGATGTATTTTGGCCGGGTGGATGCAGGGCCAGACGTGTTTTACGTCACACGTTCCACTTTGTTGGATCTTTTGGCTCCCGTTTTTAAGAGCGAATAATCGTAAAAGGGGCTAGACCGGGCAGTACTTGGTTTGCATCCGTAGTTGCACGCGGGCGCGTTGCTTCTACGTTCTCAGCCCTTTTTCATCAGCCTGCCGCAGGCTAACCCCAACCCATGAGCACTCACGTCAAACTATACATCCCTGGACCCGTCGAAGTCAGCCCCGCCACCTTTGAGGCCATGTGCCAGCCCATGATTGGGCATCGCGGGAAAGGTTTCCAAGATCTCTATGCAGAGATCCATCCAATGTTGCAGGAGTTGTTTGGAACCAAAGGACTTGTCTTTCTCAGCACCTCCTCCGCCTTTGGGATCATGGAAGGTTGCATTCGTAATTTGGTGGCCAAAAAAGTGCTGAATTGCTGCAATGGTGCCTTTTCTGATAAGTGGCATGACGTCTCCAAGCGCTGCGGCAAAGAAGCCGAAGCGTACACGGTGCCGTGGGGACAGCCTGTTTTGGCAGATGAGATCGACAAACGTCTCGCTACGGGTGAATTTGATGCGGTGACTTTCATTCACAATGAAACCTCCACGGGTGTGCTCAGCCCGATTGCAGAAATTGCTGCGCTGAAGAAAAAGTATCCTGACGTGATGTTCATCACAGATTCCGTTTCTGGATTCACCACAGTTCCGCTGAACTTTGACGAATTAGGTTTGGACGTGTTGCTCACAGGTAGTCAGAAGGCTTTTGCCCTGCCTCCTGGATTAGCTCTCTTTACCGCCTCTGAAGCTGCCATGGCGCGCGCAGCGACCATCAATGATCGTGGTTACTACTTCGACTTCTTGGAATTCAAAGCCAATGGTGAGAAGAGCATGACGCCAAGCACCCCATGCATCAGTCTCATCTATGGCCTGCGCCATCAGTTGAAGACCATGTTTGCTGAAGGACTTGAGAATCGTTATGCACGTCACGCCAAGCTGAATGGCATGGTCCATGACTGGGTCATTCGTAACGGTTTCGAATTCTTTGCTCCGGAAGGTTATCGCTCCAAGTCTCTGACTTGCGTGCAGAACAATAAAGAGATCGACGTGGCTGCCTTCATTGGTCTGCTGAAGAAAAATCACAGCCTCATCATTGATGGCGGTTACGGAAAACTGAAAGGCAAAACTTTCCGCATTTCCAACATGGGTGACGAGACTGAAGAAAGCATCGGAGCGGTGATCGCAGCCCTCGATGACAGTCTTGCTAAACTGTAAGTAGGTTTCTCGCGCGGTGGTTTTCAGTCATCTGGAAACCATCGCAACCCCTCGCTAAGTTTTTCTTTCCCCATGTCGTTCAAGCCTCCAGGTCAATGCCCTGCTTGTGGAGAGTGGGTGCCCCGTGGGGCAGCGGCCTGTGATGATTGTGGAGCCTGCGCCAAGTCCGGCTGGAAAGGGAATAGTGAAGTCTATGATGGGCTGGATCTGCCAGACGAAGACTTTGACTATGATGAATTCGTCGAGCGCGAATTTGGTTCTAAAAAGTTGGTTAAACCCGTCTCTCGTGAAATTTTCTGGCGCTGGGTTGCCGCCATTGTTTTGGGTGTCATGGTGCTGGGTTATTTATTGTCTGCTCGTTGATGTTTCAAACGCATGAGTCTTGATCTTTCCTCCATGGCCTTGATCGCCGGAAACGGCATCTATCCCGAGACCTTTGTGAAGGCTGCGCGCAAAGCCGGAGTCCGGCATTTAGTGGCCGCAGCCTTTGTGAATGAAACCAAGCCTGAACTGGCAGGCATGGTGGACGCCATCGAATGGTTCCGCGTTGGTCAACTCAGCAAGATGATTTCCTTTTTTGTTAGGCAGGGAATCAAACAAACCGTCATGGTGGGCCAGATAGCGCCCAAAAATCTCTTTGATCTACGTCCTGACTTTCGCTTGTTGATGATGCTGGCGCGTGTAAAAAAGCGAAACGCGGAGACTCTTTTTGGCGCGATCAGTGATGAGATGGCTAAGGATGGCATCACGTTGTTACCAGCCACCACCTTTTTGGAAGATCTGATGCCAACCCAGGGTCATGTGGCGGGGCCGACGGTCAAAAAGCGCCGCTGGGAAGACGCCGAATATGGCTTTAGCATCGCTAAAGAAAGTAGCCGTTTGGACATTGGTCAAACCGTGGTGGTAAAAAACGGGACCGTATTGGCCGTGGAAGCTTTTGAGGGTACCAATGAAGCCGTTAAGCGCGGCGGCAGCATGGGCCGGGGAGGGGCGACCATGGTGAAAGTCTCCAAACCGAATCAAGACATGCGCTTTGATGTGCCTGTTGTTGGCCCTGATACCATCCGCACTGCCGCTGCTGCTGGAGTGGATATGATAGCCATCGAAGCTGGGAAAACTCTCTTGTTAGGCATGGAAGAACTGCATCAAGAATGCCTGCGGCTAAAGGTCGCTGTGGTAGCTCTATGAAGTTTAAGCGGTGATCCTGAGCATAATTTTTTAAAAAGTGCCGGAAAGTCTTGATTTATCAGGACAAAACCAGGAAAAATGAGCGTTTCCCGCTGTGGCGGGTCTAAAACCGAGTTCTATTTAACCAACCCCATATGTTACTCACAGCCCTTAAAGTAAAACTTGCTGCCATGGTCGCTGTCGCCGGTATTGATACCGCCGAAATGCCGAACGTGAGCCCTGCCATGGAATCCACCTTGACGCAGCTTGCAGCAGACCAAAAATCCGCCTCGGAAGAGCCAGGCAAAGGTCCTGACGTGAATGCTTCTTTCAATGCAGCTCTCGCCAAGGTCAATGAACTCGCAAAAACCGGAGACAAAGATGCTCAATACGCCCTGGCTCACTGGGGTGTTCTCAGCAATAGCGACGTCAATGAGATCATTGATCTCTATCGCAAAGCCGCTGCCCAAGGGCAGGTTTTGGCTAAAGCTGAACTCGCACAGGTCTTGCTCCAGGCATTCCCTCAGGATCAGGCACGTGTGACTGAGGCTGTAAAGCTGGCTCAGGATGCTGAAGCTGCCGACAATAAGGTGGCTCGCCGCCTTCTGGCTAAGCTCTACATCGCTGGTTCCGGCGGTCTGGAAAAGAGCGTCGAGAAAGCCAAAGCTCTTTTGGAAAAGGGCAGCAAAGACGGGGATGGTGAAGCTACATTGAACCTTAGCCAGCTTTATGCAGCCGATGTTCCTGGCATGCCAAAGGATGAGCAGAAGTCTCTGGATTATCTGATCAAAGCCACCGAGCAGAAAAATGCCGTGGCTATGAGCACCTATGCCGCACGTCTTTTTGACGGTGATACCGCTGCAGAAGGCAGCAAGCAGTTGGTGAAGAAGGATCCAGCCAAAGCTTTGAAGATGTTTGAAGACGCAGCCGCGACAGGTTTTGCTGCTGCTAACCGTCTCTTGGGTGCCATTTATGAAAACGGCCTCGGTGGTGAGAAGAAGGATCTGAAAAAGGCCGTGGAATATTACACCAAGGCTGCCAACGCCAATGATGCACAGGCTCTGTTCCGTCTCGGCAACTACTTTGAATCTGGCCTAACCGAAGGTGAAGGAGACAAAGCGGTCTCCGTGGTTCAGCAGAATGCTAAGAGCGCACTGGACCTTTACCGTCTCGCTGCTCAGAATGGTCTCTCTGAGGCTTTCTACAATGTCGGTGTCTATTATGAAACCGGCACCGTGGTGGACAAAGATCCAGCCAAGGCATTCACCTTCCATCTGCGTGCAGCCAATGCAGGTCTGCCACAGGCCCAGCATCGTCTGGCCGGCCTCTATCAGAATGGTACAGGCGTTGCTCAGGACTTGGTTGCAGCCATGGGCTGGTATCAGCGTGCCGCGAATGCTAACTTCGCCGCTAGCCAGATCGCTCTCGGTCAAATGTATGAAATCGGTGCAGGTGGTCGTCCAGACCCAGCCGCCGCTGAGCAGCTCTATGTCAATGCTTCTGAGCAGGGTGCGCCTCTGGCCATGCTGCGTCTGGCTAGCGTCTATGAGCGTGGTTTGACCTCCAAAGGCGTGCCAAATCTGGCCCGTGCCCTGGCTTATGCTGACCTTGCTGTCGATGCGTCCAACAAGGCTGAACTGGCTGTCAAATATCGCGACGAACTCAAAGGCAAGATGAAGGCCGATGAAATCGCCGAAGCGAAGAAGATCTATGATAGCAAGAAGAAGGCTGCGGCCACTCCTGCGAAATAAGTTCTGAATTTATCGCAAAATCAACTTGTCAAAACTAGCGGAGACGCTAGACTCCGGCTCCCCAGACCAGGGGAGCCGGTTTTTCTTTTCCGGGGCATTAGCTCAGTTGGTAGAGCGCCTGCATGG
>JAOZVT010000830.1 GCA_025869455.1 Prosthecobacter sp. | reverse complement strand
AGCCCCAGTCTCTGGATTCATGCCGCCCTCATGGGTAGAGTCCAGCTTCAGCATGCGCCTGCGGTTTGGACTGACTCCCTCATCAATGACCTTGATGAGGTGGTAAAAGGACTCTTGTTCATGGATCACCTCCTTGGCTCGGGTATCGGTAGCGCTGAGACTGATCGCCCCGGCGATGAAGCCCATGATCAGCACACGCACGCTTTGCCCCAGGCCCTTATTGTTCAGCAAAAAGGCCAGCACTCCCAGGACCAATAGAAGCACCGCTGTGCCGATGAAAATGCTGCGTACTCCAAAGGTGCCCAGCAGGAAAAAGCCAGAGAGAAAGGTGCCCACAAAGCTACCCAGAGAACCGAGCATGCTGATGGTGCCAGCTGCCCCGCCGATGTGAGTATCATGGGAAGTCAGGCTGTAAAGTCGCACCGCCGCTGGAGAGATAGCCCCCAGGAGCGTGGCCGGCATGGCCAGCAAGAACAGGGAAAACAGCACGGGGCCATCAATGAGGCCGCCTTTGGCAAAGGTGGGGCCAAACCATGTGCTCAAAGCCGGGACGAAAAAAGTCAGCACTGCCACTGCGGCGAGCAGCCAGCCAATGACATCTAGCCCTGCACGCCGATCTGCCAAACGTCCTCCTAAAAAGCCACCCAGGCTGAAAGCCACCAGAATGACCCCGATCAAAGCGGTCCAAGTATAGACGCTGTTACCAAACAAAGGGGAGAGCAGACGGGCCGCGCTGATTTCAATGATCATCATGGCGGCTCCAGAAAAGAAGCAGGCGGCCCCCAGGAAGAGCCGGGTGGGCAGCAGATGGACCGTGGTTTCAGCAGGAGATTTCGTTGCCTTAGCAGGAGTGGTGGGCTTGGCCATTCAGGAGGGTGTTGCTGGGAAAAAGGTGGAGCGGTACGTAACGTGGAGGATGAACCCTAGCACGTCAGGTGACTGCACAGAGAAAGACAGCAACGCCGCCAATGCCACTCAATCCTTCTTCTTGAAGAGTTTTTTGAAGAAGTTCGTCTTCGGTTTTTCCTGCGGCTCAGGAGCCGCTGTGGGATTCTGCCCGCCTTGAGGTTGGGCGGCCTGACCCGCGCTACTCGGCGTGATCGGGGCAAAGCGGGAACTACCATCGTTTGGCATCGGCGCTGTGGCCGTGTAATCAACGGCCTGCGGCTTCATCATCGGCGCTGCAGCGGGATCCACGTTGATGACCTTGGACGGCAGGTTTTCACCATTCCGACCGTATTCATGGATGACATGCTGGAAGACTTGGCCCTGGAGATTGCTCAAGCGGTCTTCTTTACGTCGGCCTAATTCATCAAAAGTTGACTGGCAGCGTGCTACCAGATTACCACGCCCATCATACACATTGCCCTGCATCGGCTCGCCTTTGCCATTGAGCAGAAAGACTTTTTTTACCGTTAATTGACCTGCTGTGTTATAGGTCATTTCAGTCAGTTCCCGTGTGTTCGGGTCACTTACCGATTCCGTGCGTGTGTCGTCGAGGTGGTAAATGGTACGACTCACCACGGGCTGGGCAGAAGGGTTATTTTGCCCTATTGCCGCTAGGGAAAGGGAGCAAATGCCAAAAATGACAGCGCAGTTTTTCATGGTTTCCATCAAAGTAGGAGCCAGATTAAGCCTTTGCATCGTTTTCTACAATCATCATTTCTCCGTATGAAACTCCCAGCCAACCCATCTCCAGAAGACTGGACCCAATTCCTGCAAGACGTGGCTGCCGATTTCGGCTGTGTGACGGGCACCCTGCATCGCTTTGACCCAGCGGATCAGCACCTGAAACTGGCCGCTCAACTGAATATCCCTCCTCAATTGATGCCGATCATTCAGTCCATCCCGATTGGCAAAGGCATCGCAGGAGTTGCGGCGCAAACCCGGGAACCCGTGGAACTGTGCAATCTCCAGACGGATACCAGTGGCGTGGCCAAAGAAGGAGCAAAGCAGACTCAGGTGCAAGGTAGCTTAGCCGTGCCTGTGCTGGATGGGGAGCGTCTCTGCGGCACGCTGGGCATCGGCAAGCGCGAAGCCTATGATTTTACCGGGGCTGAAAAAGAAAAACTCCTCCAGATTGCCGCCGCTGCTGCAAAAGCACTGCTGCCGACCGCCTGATTTTCTCACTGGCGGTTAATTTTTTAGTCTTCGCCAAAATGAAAGGATTGGTTTGCTGAATATTGAGACACGTTTATAATTGTTATAAATGCCGACCGCTTTTCAGGCCTCAGAACCCCAGCCGCTGGAACAACCCAGGGTGCGTCGTTCCCGCCACCACCCACGTTCCGCTAGGCTCCTCGTGGTTTCTTCTTTATTGCTTCTCTCCTGGCTCGGTCTGGGCCTTTTTCTAGGGTATGCTGTCAGTCTCTGGCGCACGGGAACCAGCTTGCATGGCTGGTTGGCGCTTGCCGGCCTGTTTCTTTTCACCTTCTGCCGTGGACTCAGTTTTATCCTGAGCCGTCATCTGAACTGCACCCTTTGCCACGGTCCGGTGTTGCATGAGAAGCGGTGCCACAAGCATCCCGATGCTTATCGGATGGCACCTTTGTCCTATCGCAGTTCCACCGTCGTTTCCATGCTCAGCAAGGGTGTTTTTCGTTGCATGTACTGCGGAACGCCTTACCGACTTAAGAAATAACACATTGCTAGACCTCAAAAAACGAAGAGGAATCCGTTTTTGCAAAAGATGGTGTGACGTGTATGCTCGCCATTCGTAAATAGTTCTGCCCCCAAACATTAACCATGTCAGACGACCCTACACCCAAAAACGAAGGCCCGAACCGGCGCAATCAAGAGCCGCAGTTCAACTGGAGAGGCTTTCTATTACTCGCGATGGCCGTCTTATTGATGGGTTCGGCCTATGTTGCTAGCCAGCAGGCCTCACGCTCCCAGGAAATTTCATACAAGGAATTCAAGGATCTCGTGGAAAAGGACCAGATTGATAAGAGCAAAGATCTCGAGCTGATCCAACAAGACACCACGACGGCTGAATCCATCGAAGGTTATGCCTTCCGCTCAGCAGCCAGCCCCCTCGGTGAAGTAGCCAAGCCCATCCTGGAACCTACCAGTGGCACTGATAAAGTGACCGCTCCCGGCTCCGTGAAATTCTCCGTGCCCGTGAGTATCCAGTATCAAAAGGAAGAGCTGCATACGCTGCTTTCTTCCAAAGGTCTGGTGCTGATCCCTCGCTACCGGAACAATCAGTTCGGTACCTTGCTATTCTCCCTGGCCCCGATTTTGATCTTGTTATTCCTGCTTTATTTCCTGGTTCGCCAGCAGATTAAGAGTGCAGGTCGTGGCGCGCTCAGCTTTGGCAAGAGCAAGGCCAAGATGCTTTCCCAAGACCGCAACAAAGTCACCTTCAAGGATGTGGCCGGTGTGGAAGAAGCGAAGGAAGAAGTGCAGGAACTCGTGGAATTCCTCAAGGACCCGAAAAGATTCCAACGCCTCGGCGGTAAGATCCCGAAAGGTGTCCTCATGGTCGGTTCCCCTGGAACAGGCAAGACCCTTTTGGCCAAAGCCATCGCAGGTGAAGCCGATGTGCCTTTCTTCAGCATCAGCGGTTCTGACTTTGTGGAAATGTTCGTCGGTGTCGGTGCCAGCCGCGTGCGCGACATGTTCGAACAAGGTAAAAAGAACGCTCCTTGCCTCATCTTCATTGATGAAATTGATGCGGTCGGTCGCCATCGCGGTCACGGCATGGGTGGTGGTCACGATGAACGTGAGCAGACCCTGAACGCCCTGCTGGTGGAGATGGACGGCTTTGATACGCAAGAAGGAATCATCATCATCGCCGCTACGAACCGCCCAGACGTACTGGACCCCGCGCTGCTGCGTCCAGGCCGCTTTGACCGTCAGGTCACCGTCAGCCTGCCTGACGTGAAAGGCCGTGAAGAAATCCTCACCGTCCACGCCAAGAAAGTGAAGCTCAGTGACAACGCTGACCTCACCAAAGTGGCCCGTGGTACCCCAGGGTTCTCTGGTGCTGAACTGGCCAACGTGATCAACGAAGCTGCCCTCCTCGCCGCCCGTAAAAACCTGAAGTCCATAGGCACCCCAGAACTGGAAGAGGCTCGCGACAAAGTTCGCTGGGGCCGCGAGCGCCGCAGCCTGGCTCTCAGTGAGAAGGAAAAGGAAAACACCGCTTACCATGAAGCTGGCCACGCCATCCTCATCGAAGTGCTGGAGCACACCGATCCTCTCCACAAAGTCACCATCATTCCTCGCGGGCCTTCCCTGGGTTCCACCATGTGGCTGCCAGAAGAAGACAAGTTTACCCACCGCAAGAGTGAGTTGCTGGATGATCTCGTAGTCGCCATGGGTGGCCGTGTCGCTGAAGAAATTCAGTTTGGAGACGTCACCAACGGAGCCATGGGAGACATTCGTCAAGCCACGGCCATCGCTCGCAACATGGTTTGCGCCTGGGGCATGAGTGACAAGATGGGCATGGTGGAATACGGTGAAGGGGAGCAAGCCATCTTCCTGGCTCGTGATCTGGCCCGTAACCGCAACTACAGTGGTGCGACGGCTCAGAAGATTGATGAAGAAGTGAAAAACTTCATCGATTCCGCCTACGCCAAGGCCAAGGAAATCCTTCTTCATCACAAGGATAAGCTGGACGCCATTTCCCAGGCCCTGCTGGAGTATGAAACTCTGGACGGTTCTCAGATCAAAGAAATCATGCAGCACGGCTACATGATCAACCCACCGAAAGACAAGCCCAAGCCACCAACCCCACCGCCGATCCCCAAGGCCGTGGAGTCCCGTCCTGTCTCCCAGGAT
>JAOZVT010000829.1 GCA_025869455.1 Prosthecobacter sp. | reverse complement strand
CAAAACCATCGAACGCATGGGCCAAGATGGGAAAAGCGACACTTTAAAAATCGGCGTTCTAGGCTCGGGTGAAGGCTCGAACTTTCGCGCCATTCTTGCCGCCATCGAAAGCGGGAGCCTGAAAGCAGAAATCGCGATCGCCATTTCAGATCAGGCCGAGTCAGGTTTCCTCAAAACGGCTCAAGAAGCTGGCCTTCCAGCGCAGCATGTGGACGGTGGTCCGAATCCACGCCGCTTTGATGAAGCGGCTCAAAAAGAAGTCGCCGAACATCTGCAACGCGCCCAGGTGGATGTGGTCGTACTTGTTGGGTTCATGCGCATTTTAAAGGAACCGACTTTGAGCCTGTATGCAGATCGGATCATCAACGTGCATCCCTCCTTACTGCCGAAGTATAAAGGTGCCAATGCCCCCCAACTTGCCATTGAGGCAGGTGATACGGTCACAGGCTGCACCGTGCATTTAGTCACGGCAGAGATTGATGATGGTCGCATCTTAGCTCAGGCCTCAGTGCCCATCGTTCCTGGTGACACGCCAGAGTTACTCCATGCCCGGATCAAGACCCAGGAACACCAAATCCTGCCGCAAGTCTTGGCGGAGTGGAAAAAGTAACTCAGACGAGACGCTTTCACTCAAATACAGCTCAATAGAGCCTTCAGGCAACATCCTGGCGTAAGAAATTGATCCTTTTCTGCGTCCACTTGGCTGAATATTGTATTTAAAGTCCCCCCGACTATTCCCCAACCTTGCAAAACTATGACCGACGTTGAAAATCGGTTGTCTTATTCTTTCTAAATCCAACAACCATGCCCAAGAAAGCCCCCGCCAAAGCCTCCCGCGCCGAGCAGCCCACCTCGAACATTCGTCCGATCAAAAAGCTCATGGTTGCGAACCGGTCCGAGATTGCCATCCGCGTCATGCGGGCAGCGACGGAACTGGGGTTAAAAACGGTAGGTATCTATGCCGCTGAAGACCGCTTTTGTCCGCACCGTTTCAAGGCGGATGAAGCCTACGAACTGAACAGGGATAAAGGTCCACTGGGAGCCTATCTCGACATTGAAGGCATTGTCACATTAGCCAAAGAAAAAGGCGTGGACGCCATTCACCCAGGGTACGGATTCCTGAGTGAGAACCCCCAGTTTGCACAAGCCTGTGCAGATGCAGGCATCATCTTCATCGGGCCTGAATCCAAGATCTTGGACATGATGGGCGATAAAACCGCTGCCCGTAATGTCGCACGCAAGCTCAATGTCCCCATTTTGGAAGGCACGGATGAGCCAGTCTCCGACCGCAAACAAGCCGTCGCCATTGCTAAAAAAATCGGGTTTCCGCTGATCATCAAAGCCGCCTTCGGGGGTGGTGGTCGCGGCATGCGCGTGGTGCGTGACCCCAAAGATTTGGAAAAGTTGCTGGAAGAGGCCCAGACGGAAGCGCTGCGCTCCTTTGGCAATGGCGCTGTCTTTTTGGAGAAATTCGTGGGCAAGGCCAAGCACATTGAAGTGCAGATCCTGGCGGATAAACACGGCCATGTCTTGCATCTGCATGAGCGCGACTGCTCGGTGCAACGCCGCCATCAAAAAGTCATCGAACAAGCTCCTAGTTATGGGGTGAAGCAGGAGATCATTGACGGTCTCTGTGAAGCGGCGGTGAAGCTGGCCAAGGAAGTCAACTACACCCATGCGGGCACGGTGGAGTTCCTGGTGGATCATGAAACCGGCGAGTGGTTCTTCATCGAAATGAATCCACGCATTCAGGTGGAGCATACCGTCACGGAAGAGATCACAGGCATCGACATTGTGCGTAGCCAGATCCTCATCGCACAGGGGTATCAGCTTGACCAAGAGCCACTTGGCTTGCCGCCTCAGGATCAGATTGAAAAAAGCGGTTTTGCCATTCAGTGCCGCATCACCACGGAAGATCCTGAAAACGGCTTCACGCCAGACTTCGGCAAGATCCTCACCTATCGCAGTGCAGGTGGTTTTGGTGTCCGTTTGGATGGGGCTTTGGGGGCCACCAACGCGGTTATCACACCTTATTATGACTCCATGCTGGTGAAGATGACAGTCTATGGCCGCACCTATCAGCACGCCCTGGACCGCATGGATCGCGGGCTCCGTGAGTTCCGCATTCGTGGCGTGAAGACCAACATTCCCTTCCTGATGAACGTGGTTCACCATGAGGAATTCAAGACGGGTCAGGCCACCACACGCTTCATTGATAACAACCCAGAGTTGCTAAAATTCGTCGCACGTAAGGACCGTGCGTCCAAGCTGCTCAACTATCTTGCGGATACCAACGTCAACGGCAATCCTTTTGCCAAAGGGCACAAGATCACCAAGCCATTTCTGCCACCTCCAGTGC
The DNA here is from genome assembly GCA_025869455.1 of Prosthecobacter sp. Taxonomy (GTDB): domain Bacteria; phylum Verrucomicrobiota; class Verrucomicrobiia; order Verrucomicrobiales; family Verrucomicrobiaceae; genus Prosthecobacter. Next base: position 2,440 of record JAOZVT010000829.1, on the reverse strand, counting down.
CAAAGTGGGACCACCGTGCTGAGCCAGCCAAAGGCACCAAGCAGATCCTCACGGAGATGGGGCCTGAGAAATTCTGTACGGACTGGATTGCCAAACAGAAGCGCCTGCTCATCACGGATACCACCATGCGGGACGCTCACCAGTCCCTCCTGGCCACTCGCATGCGCACCTATGACATGCTGGCCGTGGCAGATGCAGTGGCACGCCGCACGCCGGATCTCTTCTCCCTGGAGATGTGGGGTGGAGCCACCTTTGACGTAACCATGCGCTTCCTCCGGGAAGATCCTTGGGAGCGTCTGCGCGACATCCGTGAAAAGGTGCCTAACATCCTCCTGCAAATGCTCTTCCGGGGCAGCAATGCTGTTGGTTATACCAACTACCCAGATAATGTGGTGAAGGGATTCATCAAACATGCCGCTCAGAATGGCATGGACATCTTCCGCATCTTTGACAGCCTCAACTACCTGCCCAACCTGACAGCGGCCATGCAGGCCGTACGTGAAGACACCAACTCCATTTGCGAAGGCACTCTTTGTTATACCGGAGACATCCTAGACCCAAAACGGGACAAGTATGACCTGAAGTATTACGTCCGTTTGGCTAAGGAGCTGGAAAAGATGGGCGCTCATATGCTCTGCATCAAGGACATGGCCGGCCTGGTCCGCCCTTACGCAGCTAAGAAGCTGGTGAAGGCCTTGAAAGATGAAGTCGGCATTCCCATCCATTTCCACACTCACGACACCAGCGGTCTGAATGCAGCCAGCATCATTGAAGCGGCGGAAGCGGGTGTGGACGTGGCAGATGCTGCCATTGCCTCCATGTCAGGTGGCACCAGCCAGCCGAATTTAAACTCCATCGTGGCCGCTCTCCAGCACACCCCACGGGACACAGGTTTAGACACGGACGCCTTGCAGGAATTCAGCGACTACTGGGCCGCAGTTCGTGCCTTTTACAAACCGTTCGATACCAGCGAACCGTACGGCACGGCTGAAGTGTACCTTCATGAGATGCCTGGTGGTCAATACACCAATCTCAAGGAGCAAGCCATTGGCATGGGACTTGGGCCGCGCTGGCCAGAAATCGCCCACGCCTACGCCGAGGTTAACCAATTGTGTGGCGACATTGTTAAAGTCACGCCTTCCTCCAAAGTTGTCGGTGACCTTGCCATTGAGTGCGTCGCCCGTGGTGTCAAACCTGGAGACATCTTCCAGCTTACAGGCACCAAATGGAGCAAGGATGTCACCAGCATGTTCGAAGGCTGGCTGGGTGAGCCCTTCTACGGCATGGAAACCGCCAAGGCAGCTGACAGCCGCAAGAAGTGGAACTCCCTGGCAGATGCCATCGTCGGAAAAGGTGGCAAGCGTATCAAAGGCCGCCCTGGTACCCACGCCGCGAAGATCAAGCTGGAAGACGTGCGCGCTGAGCTGGAACTGAAGATGAAGAAGAAGCCCACCGAAGACGACGTGTGGAGCTACCTCATGTATCCCGATGTCTTCCTGAAGTTCGCCGATTTCCGCAAGACCTATGGCGACATCTCCGCGCTGCCGACACCAGCTTATTATTACGGCCTGCGTGACAAGGAAGAAATCAACATCGAGCTGGAAGCTGGCAAGACCCTCTTCGTCCGCCTGCTGAACATGACCGAGGCAGATGCCAATGGACAGCAAACCGCCATCTTTGAGCTCAATGGCTATCCTCGCCACACCACGGTCACGAACAAAGCCCTGGCGGTGAATGCCGTGAGCAAGATCAAAGCTGACCCCGCTGATCCAACACAAGTCGGTGCACCGATGCCCGGCATGGTCGCCAGCATCGCGGTCACCGTTGGTCAAAAGGTCAAAGAAGGTGAAACCCTGGTCACGCTCGAAGCCATGAAGATGTTTGCGGCGGTCTCAGCACCGACCTCTGGCACCGTCAAAGAAATCTGCGTCAAGATCAGCGAAAGCGTCGAAAGCAAAGATTTGATGGTGCGCCTTGGAAAGTAATCGGGCCTAACCAACTAAGCTCAATCCCTCATTGCTTGATCGGCAATGGGGGATTTTTTTTGGCAACCGCCCAAGCCATCATTCAAGGCTTACACAACTGATCCGCCAGTTGTTCAGCGCGTTCATTGCCCTCTGTCGCGGACACATGGGCAACCACTCGTGACTTGTCTTGAGCCAGTTTGATGATGATCAGCGTTTCATAGGGTTTCCCGCCTTCTTCACGATCTGACATCATTCGGTAAATGATGGCGTAAGGCACAAAGTCATCACCTCGGCGGAACCCGCGCCATTGCACCACGTGATTGGCTTTGGAGGGAAATTGGCCAGGACAGGCCGCCAAAGTATCTGACATTAGATCCGTGGACACATCCTGGTATTTAAGATTGATCCAGCTGCGCAGATCTCCGCCTTCATGAATGACCTCGTAGCCACCGAACCCTGGGCAAAGATGTTTA
>JAOZVT010000828.1 GCA_025869455.1 Prosthecobacter sp. | reverse complement strand
GGTGGTACTTTAGCGGCCAGCTTCGGTGGTGATGCTTTTCATCTTGGCCTCAATCTCGGGGGTGAGTTGATCCCAGACGAAGCGCCAGCTCCAGAAGTCACCCATTTTACCAGGGGTGTTCATGCGGGCTTCACTGCCTAGGCCAAAGAGATCTTGGAGGGGGGTGATGGCCATGCGGGCCTGTGATTTCCAGACGGCTTGGATGAAGTCCCAGTGAAGCTGGCTGCCGTCCGTATGGGTATAACCAAGGATGGTGCGGCGTTCAGCTTCGATCTGTTCTGCCGTTCGTGTGGTGTCTTCTCCTTCGCCACTGTTAAAGAGACCTTGGACGGTATCGTTGTCATGCGTGCCGGTGTAGGCCACGCATTCATCAGGATAGTTTTCTGGGATGTAATCTTCTGAAAGGGTATCCGCACCGAAGGCGAACTGCATGACCTTCATGCCTGGGAAGCCATGGCGAAGGCGGAGTTCTGTGACGTCGGGGGTAATGATGCCGAGGTCTTCGGCAATGACGGGGACGTGGTCTCCCATTTCGCCTTTCAAGGCTTCAAACAAAGCGTCTCCTGGCGCACCGATCCAGCGTCCATTGACGGCGGTGGGTTCAGAGCCTGGAATCTCCCAGTAAGCGGCAAAACCACGGAAGTGATCAATGCGGACGATGTCCACCATTTCGAGGGTTTTGCGCAGGCGAGATTTCCACCAGGCAAAGCCTTCAGCCTCATGGGCACTCCATTTGTAAAGGGGATTACCCCAGCGCTGACCGGTGGCGCTGAAATAGTCTGGCGGTACTCCTGCGACGACGGTGGGGCTGCCGTGTTCATCCAGTTCAAAGAGGTCTGGCCGTGCCCACACGTCTGCGCTGTCATGGGCGGTGAAGATGGGAATGTCTCCGATCAAGTGGATGCCTAGCTCCTGGGCTTTGGCGTGGAGTTTCTGCCACTGGCGGAAGAAGAAAAATTGCTGGGCTTTGACTTCTTCGATGGATTCACTCAAACGTACTAGGCAGCCTGCTATGGCTTCTGGTTGGCGCATGGCCAGTTCCTTGGGCCATTCATTCCAGGGGCGGCCACCTTGTTCTCCTTTGATGGCGATGAAGAGCGCGTAGTCATCCAGCCAATCGGCCTCGCGCTCAGAGAAAACTTCAAAGGCGCGTTGCAGCAGGGGGCTGGATTCACACTGTACTAAAAAACGTTGGCAGGCGAGTTTTAGGAAGGCGGAGCGCACTTCCTCGGCGGCAATGAAATTGACCTTTTCCGTGGGGAAAGCTGGGACCATGGCCAGATCCTGAGGGGTCAGGACACCGTCATTGCGCAGGGCATCAAAACTGATGAGCAAGGGATTCCCGGCGAAACTGGAGAGGCTTTGATAGGGGGATGAACCAAAGCCGGTGGGGCCGAGTGGTAGCATCTGCCACAGTTTTTGTCCCATGCGATGCATGGCATCCAGCCAGTGATGGGCTTCCGGCCCGATTTCTCCGATGCCGAACCTCCCAGGAAGAGAGGTAGGATGCAGAAGGATGCCACTGGAGCGCGGAATGGAGAACATGGGTCGAACGAATAAGACAGGGCTTGGCGGGGTCAACCCTCACCTAGCATGAACCGGGCCGGACTTATTTCTGTACCACCCCTTCTGCGGTGATGGTTTTCCATTCGAGAATGCTTTCCTGGAAGGCAATGTCTCCGGTTTCCTTCTGCCATTTTTCGCAGGCTTCTGTCAAAATACGACAGATGGAGCGTTTGAAAGGCGGGTCGGTGGTCACGGCGGGTTCCGTTTGGGTATTTTGCCAGAGCAAGGTGGCATCTTTTTGCAAATCCTCGTGCAGGCCCAGGGCGGCTTCGAGGCGGACGATCTGGGATAGCTCGTAGATCCACTTGCCGCGATCTGTGTTGTGCAGGCGTTCCAATTTCACGCACTCCCGCCGGAAGGCTAAGGCGGAGGCGAGCTGCTTGGCTTCCTCCCGGATTTCGGCACAGGCGCGTAGGGCACGCGGCAGTTGAAGATCATTGCCCTGACCACGGGCGATGTGTACGGCTTCATCGGTGGCGCGGAAGGCATCCTGCACGCGATTTAATTTCATGTAATGCCGTGCGATTTCAATCCAGCGTCCGATCAATCCATAAACTTCAGCGCCATTCTTGTTTGCGGCAAATTGGATGCTCTCTTCCAGATGTTGTGCAGCCTTTGCGTAATCTCCTTGCTTGGCTTTGATGCGGGAAAGGGTGCGTAAAGCTAAGCTGCGGCCATTGGTCCAATCGGATCCCTGAGCTTGATCGTAAATGGTGAAAATTTTATGGACTGTCTTTTCTGCATCTGTGTAGGCTTTGATGCCCATTTGGATATCTGCTAAGAAGAGCAGGTTAGCCGCTTTTTTCTTTGGGTCCCCTGGATCTTTCTTCAAGTAATCTTCCACCAGGACTAACCCTTCTTTACCCCGGCCTTGACGGGCAAGTTCACGGGCATAAAAGCGCGCGACTTCAAAGCGGTTTTCTGCATAGGCAGGGCCTAAGGATTTCCAAAGCACATCCATTTCACGGTAATGCCTGAGCGCCTCTGGTTTGTTACCAATGTCAGCGTAAGAGCGGGTTAAGAGTAATCTGGCGGCAAGGGTGCGTGGATCACTTTCCCCATAGAGACGGACGGAGATGTCATACTGGCTTTGACTGGTGGGCAGAGCACTGCGGTAGTCGCCCATGGCCATAAAAATGGCCGTCAGTTGCTGCAATAGCTCGATTTGAATCTCTGGTTCTTTGTCCAGGTTAGCTACCTCATTGAGGCTCTCATTCATGGCTAGGCGTAGCGCCTCGGGATTTTTCCCCTGGGAGACAAAATCAGCGGCTTGTCCCAAGAGCTTGGAAAGGAAGCCGGTTAAAGCTTGAGCCTTGTGCGATTGTAATTCTGCCAGGGCTTGATGGCGTTCCGAGGTCTTGCGTGCTTCCGACTCTTGCAAAAAAGCGAGGGTGCTGACGGTGGCTAGGATGATGAGATTGGCACCGACGATGGTGCCAATGGCAAAGGCTACGCGGTTCCGCCTAACCAGTTTTTGAAAACGATACCAGCTATCCGGCTGGCCTGCGCTGACGGGTTCATCATCGAGATGCCGCTGCAAGTCATCGGCCAGTGCATTGGCGGAGTCGTAGCGCTTGTCAGGATTTTTTTCCAAGGCTTTGAGAACGATCCAGTTGAGATCTCCTTCAAGCAACTCCGGCGGGAAAGGAGAGTGTTTGCCTGCCTGGACGCGTTGTTTAGCGCGGAGGCTGGGACGCACAGGTTCCACCTCATAGATGCGCTGGAGCATGGAGGTGATGGAGGTCTTTTTGGGCTCTGAGTCCGAGGCCAGTGGAGGCACACCCGTGAGCATCTGATAAAGGATGGCCCCGAGGGAATAGACATCCACGCGGACATCCACCACCTCGACTCCCAGGGCGGCCTGCTCTGGGGCCATGTATTCTGGTGTGCCCAAGATCATGCCACGCTGTGTGTAGGCGATGCTGTCTGGATTTTCAGAGTCTTCTGAAAGGGCTTTTGAAATGCCGAAGTCGATGATCTTTGCCACCGGGCCAGAGTCACCTTCCGCCACGAGGATATTGGAAGGCTTTAGATCCCGATGCAGAACAGCACGCTGGTGCGCGTGCTGTACGGCACGGCAGACATCAATGAAAAGTAAGAGCCGCTGGCGAGGGCTCAGGCCTGCTTCTTCGCAATAGGAGGTGATCTGCCGCCCTGGCACTAACTCCATGACGAAGTAGGGACGGCCTAGTGGGGTGGTGCCTGCATCCAGCACCAGCGCGATGTTTGGGTGGGACATGCGCTCCAGAGCGCGTCTTTCAGCCCGGAAACGTGAAAGCACTGCCAGGGAATCCATGCCGGGTCGGATGACCTTCATGGCGACGGTGCGCCGGATGGGATGTGTCTGATCTGCCTGCCAGACGATGCCGAATCCGCCTTCCCCTAATTTTTTAACCAGCGTGTAGTTGCCGATGACGTCTCCCGCCTGCTCAATGTAAATTTCCTCAGATGGATCAGGGAATTCTTCCAGCACAAGGTCCAGCATCGCCAGAGCATTGTGGGTAGGCGGGATGAATGCCTCCACGGAAGTCTTGTCTGGGGGGTTGGCATGACTCATGGCCAGATTTGCTTAACTAACCTGAAATCATGAGTACCGTCAAGAACGGACAGGTTTTTCAAAACTCTGTCCGCTTTTGTCTTTTACCAGCTTTTTAGAAGCCTGACTTTTGCAGCAGTAGATCCAGTTGTTGCTGGAACTGCGGTACGTCTGCCGGAGGTGGTTGGTAGCTTTGGGGGGCACCATTGAGGCCTAAACGCCCCATTTGATCCAGGAACCAGGAGGCTTTGACACCGTCACTAAAAGTCACTTTGCCACTGATGAGCGCGCCGGGAATGGCGATCTGGTCTGCACTCATCTCGATGCTGCCCAAAGGTTTGTCAGCGGGAGCGGTGTCATTCTGGCCTAGACTTGGTGGCACGTCAGCTGGTGGCGGGCCTGCGGCAGGTGTTGGTTCCGCAGGTTTTTCGACAGGCTTTTCCTTGTCCTTGATGCGTACTCCGACGTCTAACATCAGAAGGCGGGCGTCCAAATAGGTGAGATTGATGCCAAACTCTGTCTTCAGGCGGCCCTGCACTTCGTTGAGGTTGGCACCAGCAGCAGCCCAGAGTTCGACCTGGGCAAGTTGTTCGGGGGAGAGTTGGGACATGATTGGATTCGGAAACTTAGCTTTTCATCGCGCTGGTGACGATGGCGGCTAGTTTTGCCGCTTGGTCACTGAGGG
>JAOZVT010000827.1 GCA_025869455.1 Prosthecobacter sp. | reverse complement strand
CCAGACCGTGATGATGCCCAAAGCTGCCACACTGGCGATCAAGACGCCCAACAAGTCCACCGTTGCCCAATGCGAGGTACTGCCAGACTTCTTCTCGGCCTCCCACTTGTGAGATTCCGGCACGAAGATCAGAATGAAAAAATTGATCAAAGCAGGCAGCGCACCGCTGACCGCCAAGAAACGCCAGCCGCGATTGTGCAGCAGATAATCCGCAGTGTCCTGACTGATACCCGTGGCGCTGATCCAGTGGGAAACCGTTTCCAAACTGGCATTCAAATACAGACTCAACACCCCTGTAAGCAGGAAGCCGATGTTCGAGGCAGCCCCGATCATCCCAGCGATCCAGGCGCGATTCTTACCTGCCCAGATCTCATTGACCAAAGCCACACCCAGCGCCCACTCACCGCCCATGCCCAGAGAGGCCACAAAGCGCAGACCTGCAAACTGCCAGGCTTCCGTCACAAACGCACACAAGCCCGTGAAAATCGCATACGTAAAAATGGCAATCGTCATCGCCTTCACTCGGCCCAGCTTATCCCCCAACCAACCAAAAAGAACCCCACCCGTGGCTGCACCCACGAGGAACACCGCAATGATGACCGTGAACCACTGCCCCTGCTGAGCTGCCGTGGCGGAGGGCAATAGATCTTGCAGTGCAGGTTTGCCGATCAGAGGAAACAAACCCATTTCAAAGCCATCAAAAAGCCAACCAAGGAAAGCAGCGACGAGGGCAGCGACAGCACCCTTAGGCGCAGCAGATGAGGGGGGATTGAGTGAAGACATGAGGAAGTGAAGAATGACGCAAGAATGACTACTTTCCGCAAAAGCGGTCCAAAAGAACGCAGGAAAGCGCGCTATTCTTCAAGGAGATGCACGCCCGAGGGAAGCGCAAAGTGCAAGAATTTGAATTTCTGAGGCAAAAACAGGCCCAGCGGCATTTCTATCCGCCGAAAATGGGAGGATATGCTATCCCAGATACGGTTCCTCGGACTGAAGTTACCCCTCAATTGGTTCCACCAATTTTCGTCCAGAAGGTCTAATCTCCAGCGGAACCCAGCCATCAAACATCACTTCCACCCAGCCGTTTTTCCGTTGACCCGTGGTAAAAAAGATAGTGCCACTAGAAAACTCCGCCATCGGCCTTGCTGAAGGTTCAGGCTGGTCCCTGAGCCAAACATCCTCAGCAGACAAATTTCCCGGTAGTTCTAGCTGTGCAGGTAAGTGATCTTTTGGCAATGAACCAGCAAATGCTCGTTCAGGCAACCAGCCTTGAAAGCGCGCGTGGCATCGTGGAGTTTCTCCATTGTGTGAGACAGAGGAGGACAACCTCCAAAATTGCACCAGCCCAGACTGATCATAATGTACCTTTCCACGTTCCCGCTTCTCTTCGAGAGCCGAATGAATGTCCGCACAGTTATCACTCCCGTTGGGCAGTGCATGATAAGGTACTCCCTGAATACCCGGCAAAGACTGTAGTCTAGCCACGCTTTCTTCCAGAGGCTCCAGGCGCTTGCCTTGTTCCACTTCCAGGCTGCGCCCCAGATTCAATAGACCATCTTCGACTTCGCCAATTTTTGCATCCACGCCTGCAGTCAACTGCTTCTGAAACGCAACATCACGCTTTAGTGAAGCAACAATTTTATCCACATCCAATTTCAGATCCTTGTATTCCTCATTACGCTCCAGATCTTTCTTCATTAAATTTACTACTTCCATGCTGGCGGTTATCTGTTTTTTTAGCTCTTGGGCTTGGGCCAACAAGGTTTTCGCTGCATCGATTTGGCGACTAGCTTCCAAAGCTTTTTTTTCTGCTTCCTCTACTCTAGCAGCGACCTCTCTCATCCGACCAACCTCCGTATTATATTTAGTCGTGATCGTAGCCAGACTTTGGGTGAGTTCGTCGTTTTTCGATTTTACTGCCCCCAATTCCTGCCGTGCTTGCTCATGAATACTCAGTATCTTCGAGATTTCAGCATCCACACGCCGATTACAGCCATGCTCCACAAGTTGGTCAAAAGCCCAACCTGAGGCACCAGCAATCACCGCAAGTAACGGGACGACCAAGCGTAATTTACGATATAAAAAAGAAGCCACCCACCGTGCAACCTCATCCCGAGAAACGGAGACAAGAGCCGGGCTACTCGCATCGTGTTCATTAATCTCATTCATAGTATATTTCTTGAAATTATTTTTATATTTTCTGTAAAAATTACAGATTTTTGACTGTAAATTTTACTCAGATAATGAAGCATTCAGCAAGCAACATTTACTCCACAAACCATATCATTTTTTTGAGACACCTAATTTACCTCACTAACGATTGCCTGAATCTTAAACGATTTGATCTTCATCTAGGGGTTTATACTCTTTTCTTTATCCCCTTCCCTCATTCCCAGGCTTGACCATCGCCGAGGGCCGCGTTCCAATGGGGCAGCACCGGGCCTCTGGTGCGCTGAACCCAAACACATCATCACAATGGCTCTCTCTGTTGGCTCTACTGCCCCTGATTTTACCGTCACCACCCTCGGTGCCAATGGCCCCGAATTGTTCACCCTGTCGGAGCACATCGGCTCCACGAACATTCTGCTTCTGTTTGTGCCGATGGCCTTCACGGGCGTCTGCACCACGGAATTCTGTGAGCTTTCCAAGAGCATCAACACCTACACAGCCCTGAACGCCAAGGTCGTCGGCATCAGCGGTGACAATCCATTTGCACAGAAAGCCTGGGCTGAAAAAGAAGGCATCACCCTTCAGCTCCTCAGCGACTACGATCATAAGATCACCACCGCTTACGGCGTGGCTTATGACAGCTTCCTGCCAGCCAAAAACCTGACCATGGGTGGCGTGCCGAAGCGCTCCGCCTTCATCATCGACAAAGCTGGCGTCGTCCAATACGCCGAAGTCCTGGAAAGCCCTGGTGATCTCCCCGACTTCGCCGCCATCCAGGCCAAGCTCAAAGAACTGGCCTAAGTCACTGGGTTCACCCCCAAACATCACCTCCCGAGGGAACCTGAAAAGGTTCCCTCTTTTTTTACCCATATCCTCCCGTCCCTACTTCAAACAAGCCCAATAAAATCCTGTTAATCCTGCCATCTTGTAAATCCTGTAATCAAAACCCACCCCTAACAAACAATACCGCAACGCCAATCCACTCTTCTGAATAACTAATTTCGCATATTATTGAGCCACAACGATTTGACAGCCCAGTTTCTTGTCCTTGGCGCTGAGCGTAGCGATGCGCCGGGCCTTGGCTTTGTCGGTCAACTGGAAGACTAGGCTGTCTTCGTAAGCGCTCTGCTTAGCCGCCATGTGGTAGATGATTCGCGCGATCCGGTGGGCCGTGGCGGTGACGCCTTCGGCCGTGGCCAGGAGGCGAAGTTCTTGACACTTTAAAACCTGCCCAGCAGCGTGGCCACTGTCTGGGTGGAGACTCCGGGGATGGCGGTGAGGTCCACCTAGTAGAGTCGCAGGCCCGGCGGAGGCTCCCAGAAGCGGAGAGGTCTCTCCGCGCAGGGCGTGCAGGTCGGGAATCAGGGTGCCGAAACTGCGCACGGGCTGAACACTGAACAAAAACGGACAGCCACTCCCGTAGCTGCCCGCCTTAAAAAACAGTTTGTTAGACCGCCTTACACACTCTCACCCACCCGGCAGTCGCCAAAGCAGATGCCGATGCTGCGGCCTGCGCGGATGATCTCGCTATCGGGCTGCACCAGGCGGAGCTGATTCACCGCTTCTTCGATGCTCACATCCCCCACGTGATAATGCTGGTAACTGACCATGCGGCCAAATTTACCTTCTTCGATCAAATGCACCGCCTTGGCCCCGAAGCGCACGCCCAGGATACGGTCCAGCGCCGTTGGCGCACCGCCGCGTTGCAGGTGGCCCAGCGTACAGGCGCGGGTTTCTTTGCCCGTCAGCGCCTCGATCTTCTTCGCCACGTAATCGCCAATGCCGCCCAGGCGATCTTCGCCCGCGCTGCCCACGTTTTCCTTGATCGAAAGCTCACCCGTTTCCATGCGCGCACCTTCCGCCACCACCACCAGGGTGCTGTGCAGGCCACGTGCATCCCGCTGGCGGATCGCATCTGCCACGTTTTCCATGTGGAAAGGAATCTCCGGCATCAAAATCACATCCGCGCCGCCCGCCATCCCACCATACAGGGCGATCCACCCCGCGTGACGTCCCATCACCTCCAGCACGATCACGCGCTTGTGACTCTCCGCCGTCGTGTGCAGGCGATCCAGCGCATCCACCACAGAGTGGCAGGCCGAATCAAAGCCAAAGGTCATCGCCGTGGCCTGGATGTCATTATCAATCGTCTTTGGCACCCCGATCACCGGCACGCCCATGTTATAAAGCTGCAAAGCCGTCGTCAGAGAGCCATCTCCCCCCACCACGATCAGTGCGCCGATCTCCAGATGACGCAGCGTATTCTTCGCCTTTTCCACGATCTCCTTCGGCACTTCAGACACATTGCCTTCCCCCACCTTGGCGACGAAGTGGCCCTTATTCGTAGTGCCCAAAATCGTACCGCCCAATTTCATGATGCCCACCGTCCGGCTGGGGTCCAGCATCATGTAATCTCCCGGTGGCAGCAACCCCTCAAAACCATCCCGAAAACCCACCACTTCCCAGCCGAGCGTATGTGCGGCACCGACGACACCATGAATCACAGCATTGAGCCCAGGACAATCGCCACCACTGTTGAGAATACCAATTCGCATATGTTTAAAAGAGATGAAGGGTTAGTTAAAAAAAAGTATCCAAAAGCCGCAGATTAAATGCCAGTTCAGAAATGATTCAGAAGCTGATTCTCATTCGTGATCGGCCTACCTGC
>JAOZVT010000826.1 GCA_025869455.1 Prosthecobacter sp. | reverse complement strand
GCCAGCAGTTAAGGTATCGATGGAACGTGCGGTGTAGTTTTCTTCGTCATCACCGTAGGACCATAGATCATAGGTGCTGTTGACCGTATTTTGACTGCCGCCGTCAGTCTGTGGCTCAGCTTTGGTGTATTGGAAGGGTCTTCCAAATCCATCCGCCATAAAATAACGCCCATCCCGATTGATCCAAATTTCTTTGGGCATGTCGGTCAGCATGATGTTTTTGGACTCTTTTTCATCAATGGAGCCGTCAGAGCTGGCGGGACCAGCATCTGCAGGTGTTTCTGCAATGGCAATGTTGTCATAACCATCTCCACTGAGCGCCTGATATAGCATAGCTGCCCCAGAGACATCGTAGGATTTGCCTGCGATATCAATGGTATCACCAGGGTTTTGTGGCTCTGGATATTCACCAAACTCGGTGCTGTAACGTTCTAGCGCACTTTTCATGGCGTTCATAGCCACGGTCGTGCGGCTGCGTGCTGCCGATTTTTGGGCATAGGTGAAGCCACCGATCGTGAGAGCAAACAGGAGCGCAATGATCGTGATAACGACCAGCAGTTCGACTATGGTGAAGCCTGCCCGAGAGGGGTGCCTCTGGAATAGAGTTTTCATAGGTTGGGGGGTTGAGGTTGGAACTGGAATCCTAGGCACCACCGCTGAGTCCTTTGATCACCTCGATGAGTGGTAGGAAGAGGGCCATCACGATCACACCGACCACGACAGCCAGGACGACGATCATGAGGGGTTCAAGCATGGAGGTTAACGCGGACACGGAATTGTCCACTTCATCTTCATACACGTCAGCAATCTTGAGGAGCATTTCTGGCAATTGGCCAGTTTCTTCACCCACGTCCACCATGGAGATAACCATGGGAGGGAAGACCTTACTGGCTTCCAGCGGGGCGACCATGGATTCACCTTCTTTCACAGCGTCATGCACTTTGGAGATGGCGTCTGAAATGATGGTGTTGCCTGCCGTTTCGCGAGTGATGTTGAGCGCCTGGAGAATCGGCACACCTGAGGTGACGAGCGTTCCCAATGTGCGGCTGAAACGTGAGATAGCGGTTTTACGCTGCACGTCGCCAAACAGAGGAAGCTTGAGCTTGAGTTGATCAACAACACGACGGCCTTTTTTGGTGGCTGCATATAACCTCCAGCCGATGACAGTGACGATGACGCCTACTGCCAGGTACAAGAAGTTGTCACCCATCCAACGGCTGAATCCAATCACCAGCTTGGTCAACTCGGGGAGCTTATTTTTGTCCCCAAGCATGTCTTCGAAGATTTTTTCGAAGCGAGGAACGATGACCAACATCAGGAAGACCATGATCGCCACCGCAATGAACATCACGATGATGGGGTAAACCATCGCCGCGACGATCTTGTTTTTCAGCTTCTGGGCTTTTTCCTGGTACTCCGCCAGACGATTCAGAACAATTTCAAGAACACCGCCAAGTTCCCCCGCCTTCACCATGTTGATGTAGAGCTTGTTGAAGATCTTGGGATACTGGGACAGCGTTTCGGAGAAGGTGCTGCCAGTCTGGACGTTTTCTGCAATGGTGGAAACCGTGCCCTTCATGACAGGGTTGGGCTCTTGACGAGCCAACACCGTCAGACCGCGCAACAAGGGCAATCCAGAATCAATCAGCGTAGCTAACTGACGGGTGAAAATCATCAGCACCTTGGCTTTCACCTTGGCATTGGCACCCGCTCTGACGGCTTTGTTTTGGCCTTTGGCTGCAGAGGTTGTCTTGGCGCGTTTTTTCACCGCCGCGTCACCTTTACCCTCCTGGGCCACTTGTGTCGGGTAAAGTTGACTCTGGCGGAGGAGGTTGATGGCCTCTGCCTCGGTAGAGGCATCGAGTTCACCGGCGACTTCTTGACCGTTTTGATCGAGGGCGATGTAGTGGAACTTCGGCATAGAAAATGGGCGCTTCGGGGGGTTCTGGGGCGATTTTGAGATTACCGGATTGAAAGGCAGAATGTCCAACAAATAAATGGTGTCAGAAAAGACAAACTGCGGTCAGGGGTGAAGGTGTTAGGTATATTTCAGCACTTCTTCGATGGTGGTTTCCCCGTCATAAATGTTTCGGAGGCCATCTTCACGCAGAGGCATCATGCCTAGTTCGATGGCTTTTTGCTTCAGAACCAGCGTCGGCGCTCTTTGGGTAATCAGTTCGCGAATTGGGTCCGTCACATTGAGAAGTTCGTAGATGCCTTTGCGGCCTTTATAGCCGCTGCCGCCACATTTTTCGCAACCATTGCCCGTGTAGAATTGTTTTCCACCCAGGTCAGACTGATCCAGGTTCAGCTGATTTAAAATGGAGAGGCTCGGTTCATACGGCATCCGGCAGTTTTTGCAGATGGTTCGGAGGAGACGTTGAGCTAAAACCCCTTCCAAGGTGGCGGAAACAAGGAATGGCTCCACACCCATATCCACCAGACGAGTAACTGCACCCGCTGAGTCATTGGTGTGTAGCGTGCTGAGTACTAAGTGTCCCGTGAGAGAGGCCTGAATGGCGATCTGGGCCGTTTCCTTGTCACGCATTTCTCCCACCATGATACGGTCTGGATCCTGACGAAGGAAGGCGCGGAGGGCTCTGGCAAAGGTGAGTCCTACGGCATCGTTGATGGGAACCTGCATGATGCCATCCAACTCGTATTCCACTGGGTCTTCAGCGGTGAGCAGTTTGGTGTCCACCGTGTTAATGCGGCGAAGGCAGGCGTAGAGAGTCGTGGTTTTCCCCGCTCCAGTGGGGCCGGTGACGATGAAGATGCCATTGGGCTTATTGATCGTTTCGGTGATGTAATTAAACAGGTAAGGCGGCATGCCCAGCTGCTCCAGATCCAAGTTGACGGAACTGCGGTCAAGAACACGTAGCACAACCGATTCACCATGCTGAGTCGGCAGCGAACTCACACGCATGTCCACCGGTTTACCATTGACGGAGGTCATGATACGTCCGTCTTGTGGGATACGCCGCTCCGCAATGTTCATGTTGGACATGACCTTGATGCGGGAAATGATGCTGGTAGCCAAATGAATAGGCGGAGGTGCCATTTCATACAAAGCACCATCCACACGATAGCGGATCTTAAACTCGTGCTCGAAGGGCTCAAAGTGAATGTCGGAAGCGCGTTCTTTGATGGCCTGGGTCATCACCAAGTCCACAAATTTAACAATCGGCGCTGAGTTAGCTTCGACTTCAGGAGAGTTTTTCCCCGCATCCTTGAGACTCCCAAAAATATCATCAATGCTAGGAGCACCTGTCCCATAATGTTTATCAATGAGTGCCTGAACTTGGCTGAGCCGGGCAACGACTGGAACGATGGTTTTATCAAGACCAAAACGCAGATCTTCGACAAGCTGCGGGTTCAGTGGGTCGGTAAAAGCTACGTGCAGACCTCTTGCATCCAGGGTGATGGGGAAGGCTCCATACAAGCGGGCCATCCCAGCAGGGATGAGGCCGATCACGGACGGCGGCGGCTCAAATTCGGTCAGGTCAAAATGGTCGGCTCCGAGTTCTTCGGCGACCAGCGCCCAAAATTCATCTTCACCGTTGAAGATGCCGTAATCCAGGACGACCTGGAGAATATCTTTGCCATTGTGAACGGCGTCCTGGGCGATGTCATAGGCTTGGCCGTTGTCAATTAAGCCACGGGCTTCAAGCATATCTACCACATTCTGGGCTGTCATAGGGGGGTGTCAGTCGTTCTTGGTTTTGGATTAGTCGGCTTCCCAGAGGTATCAGTCTGCATCGGCCATGGTGGCTTCGATCACTTCTTCAGCGGTGGTCATGCCTGCCAGCACTTTGCGCACGCCGTCTTCACGCAGGGTGCGCATGCCGAGTTCGCGAGCACGCTTACGGATCTGCGGGGTGGTGAGCTGCTGATTGACCATATTACGCACCTCGTCATCGATTTTGAAAATTTCGGCGATCACCATTCGGCCTTTGAAGCCTGCTTGGCGGCACTTGTTGCAGCCTTTTGGCCCCATGATCTTCGCATTGAAGAGCTGGCTTGGCTCCAGTCCCAGGCTGCGCAGTTCACGCTCACTGAGCCCTGATGGCTCTTTACACTCACTGCAGAGTTTTCTGACAAGGCGTTGTGCCAAAATACCGCGAACAGCGGAGGCGATAAGGAACGGTTTGACCCCGATATCTGCTAGACGGGCGACTGAACTCGGCGCGTCATTGGTGTGCAGGGTACTGAAAACCAAGTGACCTGTGAGGGAGGCATTGATGGCGATGGAGGCCGTCTCCAAGTCACGAATTTCCCCGATCATGATGATGTTTGGTGCCTGACGAAGGATCGCTTTAAGAGCGGCACCAAAACTCATGCCGACATCTTCTCTCACCATAACTTGGTTGATCCCGGCTAGTTCATATTCCACCGGATCTTCCACCGTGATGATCTTGCGGTCAGGACGGTTGATGAAGTTTAAGCAGGCGTAAAGAGTGGTGGTTTTCCCAGAACCCGTCGGCCCAGTCACCAGCACGATACCGTCAGGAAGAGTGATCAGTTTTTCAAAGGTGTCCTGGTCATCCGAAAGGAAGCCGAGATCAGCCAGACCTAGGCGGAGACTGCTCTTGTCCAGCACACGCATGACCACACTCTCGCCATTGTTGGTGGGAATGATGGAAACACGCATATCTAGCTCCTTGTCATTGAAGGCCATTTGCAGACGGCCATCCTGCGGAACACGCTTTTCATCAATGCTCATGGAGCCGCACATGATCTTGATGCGGGCAATGATGGAAGAATGGAGGCGTTTCGGGTGGTGCTCCACGTCATGCAGCACGCCATCAATGCGAAGGCGGACACGAACGTCTTTCTCC